>JAZOXD010000204.1:0-5320 GCA_045659565.1 Eubacteriales bacterium
GATCATTACTGCCACGGTGGAAAGGGCGATCCAGAACAGTTCCATATATCTTCACCCCTTTGATTGCCTCATTTTATCATATTTTAGAAAAAATAACAAGGGACTATGGAAATTTCTCCTTTTTCGTGGTATACTAACTCCGTTATGAAAAAATTGAAATTAAGCAAAACATCCCGAGGGTTACTCCCGGTGATTATAGGACTGGCCTGGCCCACTATGCTGGAACAATTGTTGCAGACAACGGTGCAATATATTGATATTGCCATGGTAGGGCTTTTGGGCACCGACGCCACCGCCGCCGTAGGTTCCACCACCACGGTAAACTGGTTGGTGGGAGGCGCTATTTCTGCCATCGGGATTGGCTTTTTATCCCTGATTGCCCGAGCCAAAGGCGCCGATGAAAAAGAAAAGATCCATCGCATCAGCGCCCAAGCGGTGTTGTTGGTGTTGATCAGCGGACTCTTTTTCAGCCTTCTCACCCTTTCTTTAAGCGGGATGGTTCCCAAATGGATGCAGGTGGACCCCGCCATTCAAAAACTTTCGTCCCAATATTTCTTTATTCTTTACAGCCCCATGCTGTTTCGGGCGGCCAACAACATTTTTGCCATTGTGTTGCGGGCGGTGGGAAACACCAAAACCCCCATGCTCATTGGCCTTTTAGCCAACATCGTGAACGTGGTTTTGAATTTCTTTTTGATCTATCCCAGCCGTGAGTTTACGGTTTTGGGCTTTTCTATCCCCCTGTTGGGCGCGGGTTGGGGCGTTTTGGGGGCGGCTGTTGCCAGCGCCATTGCCTATGGCCTCAGCGGCATTTTGATGACCGTTGCCCTTTACCGCAACAAGGAACTTTCCCCCAGGGGTTTTTCCATTAAGCCGGATAAACAGATTTTAACGCCCTGCCTGAAGATTGCCCTTCCCAACCTGTTGCAACGGTTTGGAACCTCCTTCGGCTACGTGGTATTTGCTTCTATGATAAATTCTTTGGGCGAAATTGCCACCGCCGCCCACACCGTGGCCAATACGGTGGAATCCGCCTTTTATATCCCCGGTTATGGGATGCAGACCGCCACCGCCACCCTGGCGGGCAATGCCTATGGCGCAAAGGATCTGCAAAAGATGAAGACGATGGCTCGGATGATTACCGTGATCGAAGTGGGGCTGATGATCTTAAGCGGCGGCTTACTCTTTGCGTTCGCCCCGGTGATGGCCGGCCTTTTTTCCAAAGAGCCGGAGGTAATTCGGTTAAGCGCCCTTGTTTTGCGTATGGTTGCCCTTTCGGAGCCCTTTTTTGGAATCTCCATTGTGTTGGAAGGCCTTTTACAGGGGTTAGGGCAAACGCGAAAGCCCTTCCTTTTCAACATTATCGGTATGTGGGGGGTGCGAATTACGGGCACCTTTATCTGCATACAATGGTCCGGGGGCGGTCTGGTGGCGGCCTGGGGGTGTATGATCGCCCACAACCTGCTTCTTTGCCTTTTTTATTGGATTCATTATAAGCGGGGAAAATGGAACCCTTTGGCAAAAAATTCTTGACGAATCAACAAAAAAAGTATATAATAAAAATGCTCCTGACAAGAAGATTTTTTCTGACGGAAAGGTGCGGTCATAATAAGCTTACTTTAGCGGCGCCCAAATTGGGGCGCGGCATTTTCTTTCGGAGGGTAAATATATGGAAACAAGAGTTGCCATTATCGGTATTATCGTTGAAAATACCGATTCGGTGGAAGCGCTGAACGCCCTGCTCCACCATTACGGCCAGTATATCATCGGGCGGATGGGCCTGCCCTATAAGGAAAAGAAGATCAACATTCTTTCCATCGCCATTGATGCACCCCAGGATGTGATCGCCACCCTTTCGGGCAAAATCGGCGCTCTGGAGGGCATCAGCGCTAAAACCGCCTATTCCAACGTGATCAGCAATGGTTAAGCTGATTGATCGGCTGGCGGAGCACCACCGGCTGGAATTAAACGAATATGAGGCTCTGATCCGTGCCCAAAGCCCGAAGCTGATGGCCTATGCCGCCCAAAAGGCGGTGGAACAGCGACAGGCGGTTTACGACAAGGATGTTTATCTGCGGGGGCTGATTGAGATCAGCAATATCTGCAAAAACGATTGCCTTTATTGCGGCATCCGCAAAAGCAATGAACATTGCAGCCGCTATCGGCTTACCAAGGAAGAAATTTTAGCTTGCTGCGCCGAAGGCCACGCTTTAGGCTTCCGCACCTTTGTTTTGCAGGGTGGCGAGGATGGGTTTTTCACCGACGGAGTGCTTTGCGATATTGTTTCCGCAATCCGCAAGACCTATCCGGATTGCGCCATCACCCTTTCTATGGGCGAGCGGAGCCGGGAAAGTTACCAAAAACTGCGGGAGGCAGGAGCGGATCGCTATCTCTTGCGCCATGAAACCGCTGATGCAGAGCACTACGCCTCTCTGCATCCCCAGGGGATGGAATGGGAGCATCGAATACAATGCCTGCAGGATTTAAAGGAACTGGGCTATCAGGTGGGCTGCGGCTTTATGGTGGGCTCCCCCAACCAGACCGCCGGGCATCTGGCCAAGGATCTGAAATTTATTGAAACATTTCAGCCGGATATGGTCGGGATCGGGCCCTTTATCCCCCATCGGGACACCCCCTTCGGGCATCGGAGGGCGGGCACCTTGGAGCAAACCCTTTATCTGCTTTCCTTGGTGCGGCTGATTAAACCCAATTTACTGCTTCCCGCCACCACCGCTCTGGGGACCATTCACCCGAAGGGACGTGAGTTGGGAATCTTAGCGGGCGCCAATGTGGTGATGCCCAATCTTTCCCCGGAAAACAACCGCAAAAAATATGAACTTTATAACAATAAGCTATGCACCGGTGGCGAAGCCGCCGAGGGTAAAGCAGATTTAGAAAAGCGCTTAGCGAAAATCGACTACCGGGTGGTTTCTGCCCGGGGCGATGTAAGGTGACCTGATCGATTGTGTCACCTTAAGAAAGGACTGAACTTATGGCTATCTATAACCCCAAATCTTTGAAAGCAGAAGAATTCATCAACCACGAAGAAATTTTGGCCACCATCGAATATGCCGAAGCCAATAAGGATAACATCGAACTGATCGATGCCCTTTTGGAAAAGGCCCGCCCCAAAAAAGAGGGCAACGGCACCCATTGTGCGGGGCTGACCCATCGGGAGGCCGCCGTGTTGCTGGCTTGCGAAATTCCCGAGAAAATTGAAGAAATGTATAAGATCGCAGAGGAGATCAAACTGGCCTTTTACGGCAACCGTATCGTAATGTTTGCCCCCCTTTATCTTTCCAATTATTGCGTGAACGGTTGCGTTTACTGTCCCTATCACTTGAAAAATAAGCATATTGCCCGAAAGAAGCTGACCCAGGAAGAAGTCCGCAAGGAAGTGATCGCCCTGCAGGATATGGGCCACAAGCGGCTGGCCATTGAAGCGGGCGAGGATCCGGTTCATAACCCCATCGAATATATCTTGGAATGCATCGACACCATCTATAGCATTAAGCATAAAAATGGCGCTATCCGCCGGGTGAATGTGAATATTGCCGCCACCACTGTGGAAAATTACCGCAAGTTGAAGGATGCCGGCATCGGCACCTACATCCTGTTCCAGGAAACCTACCACAAAAAGAGCTACGAAGAACTGCACCCCACCGGCCCCAAGCACGATTATAATTACCACACCGAGGCTATGGACCGGGCCATGGAAGGCGGCATCGCCGATGTGGGGCTGGGTGTTCACTTTGGGCTGGAACTTTATAAATACGAATTTGCCGGACTTTTGATGCATGCAGAGCATCTGGAAGCGGTTCATGGCGTGGGCCCCCACACCATCAGTGTGCCCCGTTTGAAAAAAGCCGACGATATTGATCCCGATGCCTTTGATAACGGCCTGGCGGATGATCTTTTTGAAAAGATCATTGCCTGTATCCGACTGGCAGTACCCTACACGGGGATGATCATTTCCACCCGTGAATCAGAGGCTGTGCGCGGCCGTGCCCTGAATCGGGGCATCTCCCAGATCAGCGGCGCTTCCCGCACCTCCGTTGGCGGCTATACCGAAGAGGAACGCCCCCACGATTCCGAGCAATTTGATGTTTCTGATCAGCGCACCCTGGATGAGGTGGTGCGTTGGCTGATGGAAAACGGCCATATCCCCTCCTTCTGCACCGCCTGTTATCGGGAAGGGCGCACCGGGGATCGGTTTATGACCTTCTGTAAAAACGGACAGATCCTGAACTGCTGCCATCCCAACGCCCTGATGACCTTGACCGAATATCTGGTGGACTACGCCACCGAGGAAACCAAAAAGATCGGCTTTGAACTGATCGAAAAGGAATTGGAAAAGATCCCCAACCCCAAGGTGAAGGAGATTGCCTTGAAAAATATTGCCGATATTAAAAATTCCAACCGCCGGGACTTCCGGTTCTAAAGAAAGGGACCTGTTATGAGTTTGAACGGAACGGTTTCGGCCGAGCGGCTGCACATTGCCTTTTTCGGCCGACGGAATGCGGGCAAATCCAGCTTGGTAAATGCGGTGACCGGCCAGCAATTGGCGGTGGTTTCCAACGTAAAGGGCACCACCACCGATCCGGTGCAGAAGGCGATGGAACTTTTGCCCCTGGGGCCGGTGGTGATCATTGATACCCCGGGCATCGACGACGAAGGAGCCTTGGGCGAACTGCGGGTACAAAAAACCCGGCAGATTCTGGCCAAGACGGACATTGCCATTTTAGTGGTGGATGCCACCTTTGGAATGCAACCGGAGGATCAACAACTGGAAGCATTGTTCCAAGAACGCAAGTTGCCCTATCTGGTGTCCTATAATAAAGCGGATTTGTTGCAAAAACGCCCCCCATTGCCCCAAAATGCCCTTTACACCGCCGCTACCACCGGCGAGGGGGTTCTTTCCTTAAAGGAAATGCTGGGCGCATTAGTAAAGGAAAATGCCAACGAAAAGCATATCGTTGCCGATCTTTTAACCCCGGGAGATACGGTAGTTCTGGTGATCCCCATTGACGAAAGCGCCCCCAAGGGGCGGTTGATTCTTCCCCAACAGCAGACCATTCGAGACATTTTAGAAGCGGGTTGCTCCGCCATCTGCTGCCGGGACACGGAACTGCCCCAAACCTTAAAAAGCCTGCAGGAGCCCCCAAAGCTGGTGATCACCGATTCCCAAGCCTTTGGCCGGGTTTCCAAAATGGTGCCGCCGGAGATCCCCCTGACGGGCTTTTCGATCCTCTTTGCCCGCTATAAGAGTGACCTGCCCACTTTAGTGGAAGGTGCGGCAGCTTTGGCCCATTTAAAAGAC
>JAZOXD010000205.1:0-13416 GCA_045659565.1 Eubacteriales bacterium
CGCCGAAGTTTTCACTTCGGCGGTTTTGCTATTTAAAAAAGACTGACCAACAGTCCAATCAGCAAAAACAAACCCGACAGGACAAAGCCCGCCTGCATCAAAATGCGGTTGGCCTTTTTGTCGGCGTAGCACAGGTTCAGGCACAGGCCGAACTTAAAGGGATAAAAAAGAGGAAGCTTTCGTCGGTTCAGCAGGTCCAGCGCCAGATGAGAAAAATAGGCGGCGGCAAAGCCCGGAAAAAAAGGACGATAGATCATAAAAACAGCGGCAGAAAAAACCAACAACGCCGTGACGGAATGGGTGAAGGTGCGGTGGTTCGAAAAGAACCCAAACAGCCAAAGCCCCAAAAAGAAAAGACAGCCCAACAAAGCCCGGGGCTGGCGGACCATGGCCCGGCCAATCCCCAATTGAAAGGCTCCATCCAGGAAAAAGGCCATCAACGTGGTGCCCAGGGCCAAAAGCTGACCTGTTCGGGAACCGGTGGATTTTTCTTGATGCAGCAGGTCGCAATCAGCCACCACACCGCCCACCACGCCACCGATCACGGCGATCAGACAGCCTTTGACAGAATCAGGGCGGGTAACGGCCAAAGAGGTGGCCAGCCCCACCGCATAATGGGTTTTGCTTAACATAAGCGGCTCCTTTCGGTAAGTTATTTCTTATTTATCATAACAAACCGAAGGGAGCCTTCCGTTAGGGAGGGGGAAAGATGCCCCCTTGTTGGATGAATTTCAATGGTGCCGGGGGCCCAAAGTGGGGGTCAGTTATACCCCCGTGGGGGCAAAGGGGGTATTGGGTGTGGGCTCTGTGGGAACAGACCAAAAGTCTGCGGGGGACAGTTCCCCTTCCGGTTCCTCCCCTGCCAAAAGGCGGGTGGAAAGGGGTGCGGCGATCTCTCGCTCGATCAGTCGATGAATGGCCCGGGCGCCGTAGCGTTTGTCATAGCCCCGTTCCACCGCCTCCTTGACCAGCTGGGGCGCAAAAAAGATCGAATGTCCCCCGGCGGCCAGCCGCTGTTCCAGTTCCCGCAGCCGCAGAGCGGCAATCTGCTCCAGTTCCGGCTTGCCCAGTTCGTTAAACACAATGATTTCGTCCAAACGGTTGATAAATTCCGGCCGCAGTTTTTTGCTGACGGCGTGCTTGGCGGCCTGTTCCAGATCCTCGGGCGTCCCCGAACCAAAGCCCATCCGTTCTTTTTGCAGAACCTCGGTGCCCAGATTGGAGGTCAGAACGATCAGACAATTGCGAAAATCGGCGGTTTTTCCCTGACCATCGGTGAGCCGTCCTTCGTCCAGCACCCCTAACAGAATGTTCAGCACCTCCGGATGGGCCTTTTCAATCTCGTCAAAGACCAGGATGCTATAGGGTTGCTCCCGCACCCGGCTCACCAGTCCCCCACCCTGATCAAATCCCAGATATCCCGGCGGTGCGCCGATGAGCCGCGCCACGGAATGGGATTCCATAAATTCCGCCATATCATAACGGATCAGGGCCTCTTCCCTGCCGAACAGTTCCTTGGCCAGAAGCTGGGCCAGCCGGGTCTTCCCCACCCCTGTGGGGCCGCAGAGCAGAAGGGTGCAGGAGGGGCGTTTGGGATCGTTGAGCCCTGCTCTGCTGCGGCGCACCGCCCTGCAAAGGGCGGCGACGCCCCCCGGCTGGCCGATCAACCTTCGATTCAGTCGTTCTTCCAGATCGGCCAACTGCTCCTGCCCTTTTTCGGTCAGGGGAATCCCCGTTTGCCGGCTGACAATGGCCGCCAGCTGCTCCCGGGTAACCCGGGGGCGGGGGCCGGGCGCTTCTTTTTTCAGAATCCGCAGTTGATTGATCTCCTCCCGCAGGGCCATAGCCTCCTTGAACTTTTTGCTGCGGATCAACCGATCCAGTTCCTGTTGCTTTTGCTGAATTTGTTGTTCGGCGGACCGTTCCTGTCCCTCGAAGGCCGCCAGCCGGGCCTCCGCCCCTGCCTCGTCTAAAAGATCAATGGCCTTATCCGGCAAGAACCGATCCCCCAAATACCGCACCGAAAGGCGGATGGCCTCTGTCAGGCTTTCTTCCGGGAAATCTGCCTGATGATGCCGTTCCAACCCCGGGCGCAACCCCTGCAGGATCTTCAAGGTTTCTTCTTCGGAGGGCTCCTCCACCCGGATGGGGGCAAAGCGCCGCTCCAAAGCGCCGTCTTTTTCGATGTATCGGCGGTATTCTTCCAAAGTGGTGGCGCCGATCACCTTCACCTTGCCCCTGGCCAGGGCGGGCTTCAGGATGTTGGCCGCATCGATGGCCCCCTCTGCCGCACCGGCCCCCACCAAAATGTGCATTTCGTCAATGAACAGCACCAACCGCGGGTCCTTTTCCGCCTCCTCCAGCACCCCCTTCAGCCGTTCTTCGAATTCGCCCCGGTATTTGGTGCCGGCGATCATGGCCGGCAGATCCAGCATCCGGATCTCCAATTGGCACAGGGCCGGGGGCACTTCCCCGGCGGCGATGCGCTGGGCCAGCCCCTCCACAATCACCGTCTTCCCCACCCCCGGTTCCCCGATAAGGCAGGGGTTGTTTTTGGTTTTGCGCACCAGAATGCTCATTAACTGTCGCAATTCCTGCTCCCGCCCGATCAGGGGCGAGCCACTGCCGTCTTTACACAGGTCAATGGCAAATTTCAGGGCCGGCGGGTTGCTTTTGCGCCCCTTGTCTGTCTGCAGGGGCAGATCCTTCATCCCCATTCGTTCCTGCAGAAGGGTCAAAAGCTTGACGGGCTCCAGCCCAAATTCCTCCAATAATTTACAGGCCATGGATTCCGGTGCGCCGCAAAGGGCCATCAAGAGATGATCAGTGCCCACCACCGTGAACCCGAACTGCTTAGCCAAAACCCCGGCTCGGGTCAGGATGGCTTCCAGCCGGGGGGTGATGTCATTGATGGAAAGCAAGGTGGGGGATCCCACCCCCACCAGTTGCTGTAATTTTTCTTGCAGTCGCTGGGCGTTGACGCCCTTGGAGGTCAAAAGCCGGGCGGCCACGCCGTCGGTTTCCTTCAAAAGCCCCATCAGCAGATGCTCGCTGCCCAGATAGGTGTGGCCCTGCTCTTCGGCGTAGGAAAGGCTCCGCTCCAAAGCGTGGGCGGCCAGTTTGGAAAATCGCTCCATTTTGAATCAACTCCTTTGGAACCAGTATCGCCAATGTTGAAAAAATCTATAATGTTGAAAAAACAAAAAGATTATGTTATTATAATATGTAGGGTAGAGCAAATAATTCGAACGCCGTTTTAAAAAGGCGGATTTTTACTCACCCTTTGTGTCGTCTGGCAAGTACAAAAAGAGGGAAAAGCACCGAAAGATGCCCCTTTGGGGTGGGTTCGAATCATTTGCTCTACCCCAACAAGGAGTTGACCCTATGATCCATATTGTTTTAGTGGAGCCGGAGATCCCCCAAAATACCGGCAATATTTCCCGCACCTGTGCAGCGACCGGCTGTGCCCTGCATCTGGTGAAGCCTTTGGGCTTTCGTATCGATGAAAAGGCGGTCCGCCGGGCGGGGTTGGACTATTGGCAATACCTGAACCTGACGGTCCACGAATCCTACGAGGATTTTATACGGAGCGAAGAAGGCAAGGGCAAATTTTATTATTGCACCACCAAGGGTAAGCATATATACAGCGAAACAAATTTCAACACGGACGAGGATATCTACCTGCTTTTCGGGCGGGAGACCCGGGGCCTGCCGGAACGGATCCTGAAGCAGCACCCGGAGGAATGTATCCGCATCCCCATGATCAACGAAGCCAGAAGCTTGAATCTTTCCAATTCCGTGGCGATCGTGGCTTATGAGGCTTTGCGCCAGCAGGGCTTTGAAAAAATGAAGACCCAAGGGGAACTGACCGGAAGATTAGATTAATATTAATAAAGAAAGGAATTTCTTTTATGGACTATAAAATGCAATTAACAGATGAGCAAAAAGCCATCCTGGAGGGCCGGGACGGCGAGGTAATGGCCAAGGTAATGGAAACCGTGGTGATGTATGGCGATATCTTTGGCGCTAAACGCTTGGTGCCGGTGACCCATAAGGACGCCCACTTGGTGACCAGCTTTGGCATTGCGCTGATGAAGCCCCTTTTTGCCACAATGGATAAGCTGATCGAGGCGGGCATCACCACCCAGGGTAAATTTACGGTGGACCCCCGCCCCCTGGATTACGAGAACGTGAAATGCACCCTGTTGGAAAAGATCGGCTTCCACGTGATGTATAAAAAGCAAAAAGAGTATGAAGAACAGCTGGCCAAGGTGGGCCTGCGGGATGGGGATTCCTTCTCCTGTACCTGCTACCTGGATCAGGTGGGCAATATCCCCAAGGAAGGCGACATCCTCTCCTGGGCAGAAAGCAGCGCCGTGGTGTATGCCAACTCTGTTTTGGGCGCCCGCTGCAACCGCAACAGCGGTATGCTGGATCTGTTCGGCGCCATCGTGGGCTATGTGCCCGATTTTGGTTTGGTGACCGATGAAGGCCGTAAGGCCACTTGGAAGGTTTATGTAAAAACCTCCAAAAAGCCCGAGGCTCAGGTGCTGGGCAGCGCCATCGGTATGAAGGTAATGGAAGAGGTTCCCTATGTCTTTGGCCTGGATGAATTCCTGGGCAATGAACTGAACGAAAAGACCATCAGCTACCTGAAGGATTTTGGTGCCGCCACCGCCAGCAACGGTGCAGTGGGCCTCTATCATATCAACGGCCTCACCCCCGAGGCCAAGGCCCTGGGCGAAGAATTGATCGACCCCTCCGCCAAGGTCTATGTCATCGACGATCAGGAGATCGAGCGGGTTTATAAGAGCTACCCCGTGATGTGGAAAAAGCCCGAAAGTAAACCGGATCTTTGCTTTATCGGTTGCCCCCACCTGACTTTGGATCAGCTGGTTACCTGGACCGAGCGGCTGGAAGCCTCTTTGGCCGAAACCGGCCGTAAAAAGGTGGCCGTTCGCACCATTATGACCACCAGCCCCCAGGTGAAGATGGCCTTTCAGGGCAGCGAGCATTATAAGCAACTGATGAAGATGGGCGTCAAGCTTACCAGCATCTGTCCCCTGATGTATACCAATAATCCCATGACCAAGGGCCGCTCTATTATTACCAACAGTAATAAATTGCGTACCTATTCCGTGGCCCGTTATTATATGGATGCCCAGATTCTGGAGATTCTGGCCGGAAAGGAGATCACCCAATGAAAACATTTAAAGGCAGAGTTATCGCCGGCGGCAATTGGTCCGGCGAAGCAGTCGTTTCCCGCCAGGGCGTGAACACCCTGGCCACCTTCCAAAAAAGCGCCTTGAATAACGCCAAGGAAGTGATCGTTTCCGATCAGAATAACGCCGATATCTTCGGCCTGAACATCACCGGCAAGGCCCTTTGCCTGCCCATCACCATCGGCTCCACCACCGGTGGTCTGGTGATCCAGACCGTTTGCTCCATGGGTATCAACCCCGCAGCGTTCCTGTTCAGCGAGCATATCGATAGTCTGGCCGCCAGCGGCATTGTGCTGGCAAAGATTTGGGAAAATAGCCCTGTCATTGCCATCGACCAGCTGGGCGAGGAATTCCTGAAGGCTGTGCAGACCGGCGGCAAGGTAGACATTGCCGAAGACGGCACCGTAACCGAATATTGATCTTAATAAACCCACATCCCGCGGGCGGTAAACCGCCCTAGGGTTAAATTTATGCGCCAGAATCTTCCAACCGCCCCTTAATAAGGGGTGGATATGAATCCTTATGAAGAGGATGAATCACCCCCCCGGAGTGCGCCCCGCCAATCCCTATGGGTTTTTGTGAATATTCTACAATAATTTTGCAACAAAGAAAAAAGATTCCACAAAATGTGTAAAATATGCCACATGGAGCAATGGTCATTTTTGATTATTGGTGTTAAAATGAGATCATATAATAGTGTCATTACACCCCAAAAATGACAACCATTATAAAATAATGAAGGAGGGAACATTTTATGTTCACGAAGAAAACACGCGTAATGTCCGCGCTGTTGACGGTTTGTGTGCTTTTGAGTATGCTGGCTTGCTTTGTGGTGCCTGCTGCGGCAGCTACAACGGATACAGCATTATTCAGGGGCTTGACTGACACCAGCAGTATGCCGGATATTACACAGTATGCGGACTATAAAACCGCTATGGGCTCCGGTGTAAAAAACTTTAAAATCACCAACCGTGCCGGCTTAGTATGGCTGACTACGGCCGTTGCCTCTTATAATGGTGCAACTTTTAACGAAACCATCACCTTTTACCTTGCCAACGACATCGATATGGAATGGGTGAATTTTAAGGGCATTGGCCTAACTAAAAACAACGAAAGCGGTGGCTATGCTTTCAAAGCAAACTTTGACGGCAACGGGTTTGTCATCAAAAATTTGTATATGAACCAGCCCAACAACTACCGTGTTGGCTTGTTCAACTTTTACTATGGTGGTTTAGGGGCCGTTATTCGCAACGTGGGGATCGAAAACGGCCTGATCATTGGCGGTAAAGATGGCGGTGATCTGACCACTACCAAAGATGCTTTTGACGGTGTTGGCTCCATCGTAGGTTCAAGCTGGGTAGGGACTCTCCAAAACTGTTGGTCTGCTGCTACTGTTATATCCTCTGGCAGCGGCTACGTGGGCGGTCTGGTTGGCTTTACCCGCCAGGACACCACTTTTAACAACTGTTATTTTGCCGGTACTGTTACCAATTTGGCAGATACAGTATCTAAAGGCATTATTGCCGTAGATGTTAACAGTGCCGAAGCGAAGGGTAAATATGCGAAGTCAACGGTTGCCAAGACGGCCTGCTATACCATTGGCAGTGATGGGAAATATCCCACTGCTGCTTCTTTGAACGGCGGGAAGGGCTTGTCCAACTATACCTCTAACTACAGTGTGAAATACGTGGATACCGAAGCCGGTTATCCCGTGCTGGCTTTCACCAAAAAGGGTGCCACGGAGGTTTGTCTCCAATATCCTGCCTCCACTCCCGATGAAAATGCCTGGATTGCCAACGGCAAGGCTGCTACGACTAAGGTTTACCTGACCTTGGATGCCAACGGTTTGGCAGTGGCCGGTACCGCAGAAAACGCCACCCACCGGGTGACTGTTCAAAAACTGTATAACGGTGTGCAGATCCGCGAGCCGGAATACCTCTACGTAAATGCGGGTTCCACCTTGACTCTGCCTACTTACGCAACCTATACTGTTGACGAGACTACCCTCCCTGCAGAGGGTGTAATGCCTGCAGCAGATATCACCGTGGCCTATAACTACGATAGTGCCAAGGGTTTTGATGCAGAGGTCGTTTCCTATTACAATAAGTATCTTGCCTACAATGGTACTTATCTGGATCTGACCGAGGAGCAGGCAACTGCTTTGGCAGAACTTCAAAGCGGGATCAATGCTTTGAAGGCGGATGTTACGGCAGGCAAAGAAGCTGCCGTTTTGAACGAGCAGTTAGCTGCATTGTTGCAAAAAGCAACGGCCTTTGATGCAAATGAATTGGTCTTGAAGGTAAACAGTGCAACGATCGATTCCAAGTTGGATGCTACCATTGTTCCGAATTATACAGATTATGATGCATACAAGGATCTGAATACCGGCAACGTTTGGGGTGTTGCCACTAAAGAAGACTGGATCGAACTGACTCGTGCAGGAACTGCAGTTTCCCATTACAAGATCTACCTGAAGGCAGATATTGATATGGAGAACGTCCCTGTAGCGCCGCTTTGCTATGGCAGTTCTGCTTCCTTTAGAGGAGTGCTTTATGGGCAAGGCCATAAGTTCTCTAATCTTTATGTAACCGATTTGCTTACCAATAAAATGGGAAGTTTCGGGCTGATCTGTAGCGCTTCCGCCAATAATGGTGAGGCCTTCAGAGTGGGCTCTGCTTATGACTTAGTGATTGAAAGCGGTCTTTTTGAGGTAACCGATACCAAATACGGCACACAGCTGAATTATGGCATCTTGTTTGGCTATGCCAGTAACGGGTCGGCCTATAAGGTCGGTGTTGGCCCGGACGTTACTTTAAAGGTCACTTGCCCGGCAAGTGATATTGGCAACGATATTTTCGGCGCCTTTGTCGGCAACGGTAACGGTCAGTACGATAGCTGCTACAGCTATGCAACTGTCGATACGACTGCGAACCCTGCTGTTCAAAACCATGTTATTATTGTAGGGAACCAGGGCGTGGGTAATAACCCGGTTCGTGTAACCAACAGCTTTGGTGTGTTCCCGGATAGCGACAAAACCACCAATCGCTATTTCACCCGTTATAGAGATGCGTCGGATTCAAAGCAACATGCTGATGCAAAACTTTATACGGTGAATACTTGGACGGTAAACGCTACCGCAATCACCAATGACGCTAAGTTGAATGCGGCAAATAAGGGTAGCAACTCCAATTACATTGAGACCGTTGCAAGCGGCGAGCTGGCTTATAACCTGAACGCCAACTGGACGAATCACAACACCTATAAGGCTACAACTGAGTTGTTAGCAGTTAAAGGTACGATTGTTAATTATGAACGAGTTTACTGGACCGTTAAGGACGGGTTGACTGTTCACGGTACCGAAGAGGACCAGACCCGCAAGCTGACGGTGACCGCTCCCGGTGCAAACGAACTGGTTGTGAACCTTTACGGCAGCGCCGGCGAGTCCATCAATCTGAATGGACTGTTCAGCATTGAAGAGACCTTCACTTTGGGTGAAGATTCCAAGGGTACCTTGGAAGAGGGCGTATTTACTTTTGGTGCCGGTGATGCTACCGTTACCACTGAAGCCCTCAAGGTATATGCAGATATTGAAACCGTTCTGGATCTGTTCAACAAGAACAGCGAATTCTGGAACACCAAGGAAGACGTAGCGGCTGCTTTGAAAGCTGTTGAAGAAAAACTGGCAAAAGGCACTTACGTTGATCAAACCGAAATTTATGCAGACGTAGCTACTTTGTTAGCTTATTATACCGGTCTGACTGCAGAAGAAATCGTACCTGCTTCCCTTCATAGCGAGAGAACCTTCCTCTTTAATGGAACGGTTATTCCCGCAATCGCTCATCCCGTCGATAGCGATACCTATAAGAAGTTGGGTATTTATACCGTTGCTGACTTGGAATTTCTGGATAGTTTCGACATCTTCGGTGCCGGTCAGACTGTTTACCTGATGAACGATCTGGATCTGCGCGGTTCTTCCTTCAACGAATTTTCCAAGTTCTACGGTTCCTTTGACGGTCAGAATCATACCATTCGGAACTATTCCACCGAGAATACCCACGGCTTCTTCTATGAATATAACGGTCCCTACGTGGGGAACGTGACCTTCGATTACGATAGTGACGTGGTTTATAAGACCAGCAAAACCCAATCTGCAATCTTTATGAATCGTTATGCTTCCAATAATGCAGAGAGCAAGGAAGGCCTGATCGAAAACATCACCATCCGGAATGCAGACGTGAAGCACAGCGACACCACTAATAACTTCGCTCTGTTCATTTATACTTTGGGTGGGCATAAGTTTACCGTTAAGAATATTGTGGTCGAGAACAATACCTTCGACGGCAAATTAAATAACCGCTCCATGTTCCTGGGCCGTCCCGATGGCGCTTGTAACGTGACCGCCAAGAACATCACCATCCGGAACAATACCTTTACGAATACCGGCTCCGGTTCTTATTTCGCCGTTGAATTTGCCAATAATAAGGGTAATCTGAGCGCAGAAAACGTGCTGATCACCGGTAACAGTCATCCCTCCGGTGCGCCGCTCCTGTTGATCGAGTTCTTTGCTAAGGGTTCCAATAAGCACGTGATGGACTTTAAGAACGTGGTTGCTTATAACAACGACACCTCTTACGTGCTCCGCTACCGCGAAGGGGGCGACTTCGTAACCACCAACGTGGTAACTGTTGACAACGTATATGTTGATAACAACCTGTATGACCGCTGGGATAACGCTACGCATGCAGGCAGAAAGCCCATCAGCGACCTTCTGGTTCAAGAAGAGGTTGACGGCGTACCGACCTACGTTTACGAAAACATGGTCGACTTTGCCCGGGATATCAAGATCGGTGTGACCGAAGAATTCCTCGCCGGCAAGTATGCCTACGACTTTAACCAAAACAGCACCGACGGTACTACCGTTAAGGCTGTGAACGGCGCATATGAATTCTGCCCCGCTGCAGAACAGACCCGCAGAGTGGCGATCGAAATGACCGCCGTCGGCAAGACTGTATATGCTTATGGCAGCGCAGGCGAGACCGTTGACCTGGCTAAGCTGGTTGGCGATGCCGAAGCCAAGTTCGTTGCTGCAGAAGGCAACGTGGGCGCTTTGGAAGGCACCACCTTTACCTTTGGCGAAGGTGATGGCGCATTGACCACCGATGCTCCCCTGTTCCTGGGCGACTTCAACACGCTGAATGACCTTTACAAGGCCAATAAGAATTTCTGGGCACGAAAGGGCGTTGACAAAGCTGTTGCCGAGATCGAAGCCGGGCTGGCTGCCGATATGACTCAAGCTGAGCTGGATGAAGCCGTTGTTGCCTTGAGCAAACTCTTTGCATTTGCCGAAGGCGATAAGATTCCCGCTAAGATGAAGACCGCTAAGGTGCTTCTGCACGACGCCTCTTACGTACAACTGCAGGCTCCCGGTACCGACTTTGGTATCTATGATGAGGCCGACCTGCTGGCTTGGGAAGCTTTTGCCAACAATACAGGCGCCGGCAGAACCGCTTACCTGATGAACGATCTGGATCTGAAGGGTTCCTCCTTCACCACCATCGAAAACTGGAGCGGCGGCTTTGACGGGCAGAACAATACCATCTGGAACTTCTCCCCCAGAACCCATGGTTTCTTCCAAAGCTGGGATGGCTCCTTTGTTAAGAACGTGATCTTCGATTATGAAGAGGGCGTGAAGGTAACCATCAATAAAGCCTCTGCTGCCATTTTGATGAATTCCCTGCAGAACGGTCAAAAAGGAACCTTGATCGATAACATTACCATCCGTAATGCAGAGATCACCAATAACAATAACCACTTCTCCTTGTTGATCAGAAGCATTGGTAGTAAATGGCAGAATAACACCATTACGGTCAGCAATATCACCATCGAAAACAATACCTTGAATGGCAAGAGCTATTCTACCATGGTATTCGGTCATGTTGATGGGAATAGTGACAGTGGTAAGAGGACCAATAATATCACCTTTGATAACATCAAGGTACTGAATAATACCATGAACGGCGGCGCTGATAACAGCTGGCTGGCCTATGAGGTTGGTATTACCAATGCCTCCCAGACTCTTACCTTTAAGAATATTCTGATCAGTGGCAATAAGTTCACCGGAACCAGTGTGTCCACCTTGATGAGCGATTGCCACTCCAAGGATAAGATCCATAGTATTTCTTATGAGAACGTGTTGGCTGTAAACAACGACAGTACCCGGGTCATCCGTTACCGCAACGATAAGACCTATAAGGCCAACAACTTCAGCGCGAAGGATGTATATCTGGATACGAACGCAGTTCAGTTTGAATCCCAAGGTAAGGTTATTACCATTGCCGATCTGGCCGGGTTTGAATCTACCGCCGCCTTTGCTGCCGGCACAACCTATCTGGAAGATTCCAACGCTTTGGTTTATACTTATAACCACGCTGAAATTGAAAACGCTGTTGATTATGCAATCCCTGTTGAGGGCGCAGTTGTTCCCGCTGATGCAAAGAACGTTGCTCCCTTTAAGGTAACTGTTGGCGAGACCGATTTCTATACCGCTAATACCGGTAAGCTGATCGCTACCGCCGATGCCATCAACGCTCTGGTTGAATGTTCTATCGATGGCATTACCGTTGAAGAACTGCTGGCCAAGACCTTTGCCGAAGATACTGCTTATGCTTTGGCAGATCACAAAATGGCATTGGTTTGGGATAAGGTTGAAGGTGCTGAAGGCACCCACACCAACACCTGTGAGAACGGTTGCGGTCACGCTGAAGAAGCTGTGAACTGCGCCGACGTAACCGAAGGCGTTGATAACGAAGACGGTTCCGTTACCACCTTTACCTGCGTATGTGGCAACACCTGGAAAGTAATTAACACCATTTTCGTTGCCGGCGTAACCCTGGATAAAGAAACCGTTGAACTGG
This sequence comes from Eubacteriales bacterium, assembly GCA_045659565.1. Taxonomy (GTDB): domain Bacteria; phylum Bacillota; class Clostridia; order Oscillospirales; family QAKW01; genus QAKW01. The sequence goes on from JAZOXD010000205.1 coordinate 12,137, forward strand.
ATATTACCAACAACAAAACAGTTGAATTGGTTGCCACCGTTACTCCCGATGATGCAACCGACAAGACCGTTTCCTGGAAATCCGACAACGAAGACGTTGCAACTGTTGTAAACGGCGTTGTTACTGCCGTTGGCAAGGGTACTGCAACTATCACTGTTACCACCACCGATGGTGAAAAGACTGCTACCTGTGCAGTTACCGTAACCGACGTTGTGGGCGACAAGATTGCTACTGATAAGGCTGCTGCCGCTGCTGTTGATGCACAGATTACTGCTCTGGGCACCATCACTTTGGACAGCAAGGCTGCTATCGACGATGCAAAGGCTGCTTACGAAGCCCTGACCGATGAACAGAAGGCTTATGTTGAGAACCTGAAGGTTCTGGAAGCTGCTGAAGCTCGTTATGCTGAACTGGTACAGGATGCTGCCGATGCTGAAGCTGCTGCTGCAGTTGACGCTCTGATCGACGAAATCGGCGAAGTTACTCTGGAAAGTGAAGAAGCTATCAACGCTGCAAAAGCTGCTTACGCTGAACTGAATGCAAATGCTGCCGGCAAGGTTACCAAGCTGGCCGTTCTGGAAGCCGCTGAAACCACTTTGGCTACTCTGAAGCAGCAGGCTGCCGACAAGGCTGCTGCCGCTAAGACTGTAGAAGACAAGATTGCTGCCATTGGCGAAGTTAAGCTGGAAAGCGAAGCTGATATCGTGGCTGCAAGAACTGCTTACGAAGCTCTGGATGCCGACGTGAAGGAAATGGTTTCCAACGTGGATGTTCTGGAAGCTGCCGAGGCTACTCTGGCTGCCTTGAAGAAGGCTGCTGCCGATCAGGCTGCTGCTGATGCAGTTGAAGCTCTGATCGAATCCATCGGAACCGTTACTCTGGACAGCGCTGATAAGATCAATGCTGCCAGAACCGCTTACGATGACCTGACCGGTGACCAGAAGGCTCTGGTTGAAAATGTTGAAACCCTGAATACCGCTGAAGCTACCTTCAGAGCTTTGGTTGCTGCTGATGCTCAGGCAAAGGTAGACGCTGCTGCTGCAGATGCTCTGATCGATGCTATCGGCGAAGTGACTCTGAATAGTGGCGATGCTATCGCTGCTGCAAAGGCTGCTTATGAAGCTCTGAACGATGCTGCAAAGGCTTATGCCACCAAGAAGGCTGACCTGGATGCTGCTGAAGCTGCTTACAACGCTCTGGTTGAAGCAGACAACGCTGCTAAGGCTGCTGCTAAAGCTTTCGACGATATGGTTGTTGCCATCGGCGAAGTGACTCTGAAT
>JAZOXD010000206.1:0-4523 GCA_045659565.1 Eubacteriales bacterium
CACATCGCGGATGGCTTCCTCCATATTTACATTTTGAATGGGCAACCCCAAAACTGAAACGGTCATAAACTTTTCCTCCGGCTGATTTTTATCTTTAGTATTATAACATTTAAAATGCTTGAAAGCAACTAAAATACTTGAAAGCAACCGAAAAATTTGCTAAAATAAAAGCAAGAACGTTAAAACCCGGAAGGAGGCGGCAAAAATGCTGTATAAACGCAAGGATTTCAAGGTGCTATCGCCGGTGGACGGAACGGAGCTGGAGGGAACGTTGCTGATCCCCCAGAAGCCCCGGGGCATGGTGCAATTATTGCACGGTATGGCCGAGCATAAGGACCGGTATCTACATTTTATGGAATTTTTGGCCGGCAACGGTTATGCCGCCCTGATCCATAACCATCGGGGCCACGGCAATTGCGCATTGAAGGGTCATTTCGGCAAACAAAAGGGCGAAAGCCTGGTGTTGGATGCCCGGGCGGTGCAGGAATGGGGCAAAAAAGAATTGCCCGGTCTGCCGGTCTATCTTTTCGGCCATAGTATGGGCAGTCTGGTGGCCCGCTGCTTTTTGAAACGCTTTGATGATGACCTCAATGGGTTGTTCCTTTGTGGTGCGCCCTATGCCTCGGCCGGCGCGATCAATGGGGCCTTGGCTTATATTGGGGTTAAAACCAAACTCCACAGCGATCAATATCCCTCCTCCACCGTTAATGCAATGGTGGTGGGTGCCTTCAATAAGGGGATCAAAAAGCCCTGCTCTCCCAACCAATGGATCTCCTATGAGCCGGAAAATGTGCGAAGATATGATGCGGATCCCCTTTGCGGCTTCCGCTTTACGCTGGATGGCTTCCGGGGGCTGATGGAACTGATGAAGGAAGCCTATTCCAAAGAGGGTTGGCGTAAGAAAAATCCCCGTCTGCGGGTACATTTTGTCTCCGGACAGGATGACCCCTGCCACAGGGGCGAAGCGCACTTTTATCGGGCGGTGGCCGGGGTGGAAAATCAAGGCTATCCCGTTACCTTTAAACTTTACCCCGATATGCGCCACGAGATTTTGAACGAGGCGGAAAAAGAAACCGTTTATGCGGATATTTTAACTAAATTGGAGGAACTATGAGTTTGTTGGATAGCCGCCTTTCGGCGGTGCTGGCGCTGATTCCAAAGGACAGCATCCTTTTGGATATCGGCACCGATCATTGCAAACTGCCGGCAGAAGGCCTGCTTTGCGGTAAATTGGCGGGCGCCTTTGCGGCGGACCTGCGCCGGGGGCCTTTGGATGCGGCGGCCAAACAATTAAAGGAGACCGGGCTGGAGGGGCAGATTCCCCTCTTTTTATCCGATGGCCTGCAAAGCGTTCCCCCGGAAGTATTAAAAAAGGTTACCGCCGTTTCGGTGGCGGGAATGGGGGGCGAACTGATCGCCGCTATTATGGAAAAAGCGCCGGCCGAGCCGCCTCTTTGGGTGTTGCAGCCCATGAGCGCCATTTATGAATTGGTGGAGGAATTGGCTGCCCGGGGCTATCAGACCGTTTCTGCGGCCTTGGCCCGGGATGGCGAAAAGTTTTATCGTATTTTGGCGGTTACTAAAAACGGCTATGCCGGCCCGCCGGACTATTTCGGTAAATTGGAACAAGATCCCCTTCTGGGGGCTTATCTGGAAAAAGAAGAGCGTCGCATCCGGGCCGCCCTGCAGGGGCTTCATTCCGCCCGGACTCCCGAGCCGGAACGGATCGCCCGGGAGGAGCATTTGCTGGCGGCGGTAGAAAGGGCAAAAAATGACGACTGTTAAAGCAATTTACGATTTTTTGAATGAATACTGCCCCTTTGAACTGGCATGGGAATGGGATAATCCCGGCCTGAATGTGGGCCATTGGGGGAACCCGGTGGAAAAGGTGTTGTTGGCCCTGGATGTTACAAGCGAAGCCATTGCCTGCGCCCGGGAAAAGGGTTGCCAACTGATCCTCACTCACCATCCTTTGGCCATGGATCCCTTAAAGCAATGGAATGATGGGAATCCCACCGCCGCTTTGATTTTGAAGTTGGCTGAGGCGGGAATTGCTCATCTGGCCTGCCATACCAATCTGGATGCCTGTGCGGGTGGGGTAAACACTCAACTGGCCGCTGCTTGCGGAATGGAACAGACCGAATTGTTCGACGGTTTAGGTCGCATGGGGGAAAAATCCACCACCTTTGCCCAACTGGCGGAAGATTTGAAAAAGAACCTGCCCGCTGTTTGCGTAAAGGGCGTCTGCAGCCACGAAGAGGTGAAAAGAATCGCCGTTGTGGGCGGCAGTGGCGGCAGTATGCTGGAAGAAGCCGCGGCCCTGGGTTGTGATACCTTTGTCACCGGCGAGGTTAAACATCATCAGGCCCTTTTGGCCGGGGAACTGGGGCTTAACCTGTTGGTGCTGGGTCATTATGAAACCGAGTATATTGCCCTGCCACCTTTGGCAGAGGCTCTGAAAAAGAACTTCCCGGAATTGGGAATCGAATTAATGCCCTGTAAGGCAACGCTGGAGACATTTTAAATGGCATTAGACGCTTGTTTTTTAAATTGCCTGGTGACAGAGATCGATGGGATCATATCAGGCACCCGGGTGGAAAAGATCTATCAGCCCGGAAAGGATGAAATTATTCTGAATTTGAGAGGGCCGGGGGTCAAAACCCGGCTGCTCTTTTCCTGTGCGCCCAATTGCGCCCGGCTGACTTTGACGGAAAAGGAGGCGGAAAACCCCGCCCAACCGCCGCTTTTTTGTATGGTTTTAAGAAAGCATCTGGTGGGTGCCCGGGTGGAACGGATCTATCTGCCGGAATTTGAGCGGGCCGTCTTTTTGGAACTGACCGGCAAAAATGATTTTTTTGAGCCGGAGAAAAAAATTCTGGTGTTGGAGATTTTGGGCCGCTCTGCCAACCTGCTGCTGATGGATGAGCAGGGCAAGATTATCGATTGCATCCGTCGGGTGGATATCACCGCCGGACGACAGATGCTGCCCGGGCTGAAATATGAACCCGTTACCCCTCAGGATAAAAAAGTGTTTATCGAGGCCTCGGCCGGGGACCTGCCGGAGATTATGGCAACGGATAAGCCCCTCTGGAAAGCTATTATCGATACCTATAGCGGCATTTCGCCTATCGTAGCCCGGGAACTGGCCTACAAAAGCGCTGGCCGGATCGATGCCGCCGCCAATGGTCTGACCCCCAATCAAAAGGGGGTCTTGGCCGAAGCTTTGGAGGAAACCGCTCTGCGGGCGAAGGAAGGGAAGGCCGCGCCCTGCGCCGTCAAAGAAAAGGAGACGGGCAAGTGGATCGATTTTTCCTTTATCCCTGTTGCCCAATACGGAACGGCAGGGGAATGCATCTCCTATGAAACTCCGGTGGCGCTGATTGAGGATTATTTTCAAAAAAGTGCCGAAAGCCTGCGGCTGAAGCAAAAAAGCCGGGATGTGGAGCAACTGATCACCCGCACCTCTGCCCGGATTGAACGCACCATGCGGGTGCGCCAAAAGGAACTGGAGGAAGGCAAAAAGGCCGATCATTATCGGATCTGCGGCGAACTCTTGCAGGCGAACCTCCATCGGGCCCAAACCGGGATGCGGGAGGTTACGGTGGAAAATTATTACGATAACTGCGCTCCTTTTACCATCCCCCTGCGGGCAGATAAATCCCCCCAGCAGAACGCCCAGCTTTATTTTAAGAAATATAATAAGGCCAAAACCTCCGCCAAGGTGGTGGCAGAACTTATCGCCAAGGATCAGGAGGATCTTTCCTATCTGGATAGTGTGTTTATGGCCCTTTGCGATTGCGAAACCGCCGCCGATGTGGATCAGATCCGGGAGGAACTGATTAAAACCGGTTTCAGCCGCAACCGTAAAAAGAACGGCCCCAAGCCGGCGGGCAGCTCCAAGCCCCGGCGGTTTATCTCTTCGGGTGGTTTTCCGATCTTGGTGGGGCGGAATAATGTGCAAAACGATCAGCTAACGGTCAAGCTTTCCCGCAAGGATGATCTTTGGCTGCATACCAAAAATATCCATAGTGCCCATGTGCTGATCGTCAGCGGCGGGCGGGAAATCGATGATCAGTCTATTTTAGAGGCCGCTGCCATTTGTGCGTTCTATAGCAAAGGCAAAAGCGCCCCCAAGGTAGAGGTGGATTATTGCCCCGTTTCCCACGTGAAAAAGCCAAACGGCGCCCGGCCGGGTATGGTGGTTTATGAGGGTTATTATTCAGTAACGGTGGCACCGGGACTTCCGGTGCCGGAGGAAGGGAAAACCGATGGAAAAACCATGGCTTAAGCATTATGGGGCGGTGCCCCATCATTTGGAATATCCCAAGGGCTCCATGAGCGATGAGGTGGCCCTTTGGGCCAAAAAAGAGCCCCACGCCCAAGCTTTGGCATTTATGGGCCGCAAGATCTCCTATGGGGAACTTTGGCAGATGATCCGCCGGACGGCGGGCGCCTTTGCTGCCCAGACCACCCTGCCCGTGATCGGCATCCCGGTCAAGTCCTCCACCCTGGACGGCCTGGAC
>JAZOXD010000207.1:0-3508 GCA_045659565.1 Eubacteriales bacterium
TTTTTTTTTCTCCATAGCTAAACGTTTTTATCCACTGGCAGAGCCAGTAGTTTTCTTATGAATAAATCAGCGCCCCGGGAATGAACAACCTCCCGGGGCGCCGTACACAAACTATGAATTACATTTAGGTTGTTCCCCCTCGAGAGGGGGAACAGGATGTGCCCGCCGGCACGTCGGAGGGGGTCTTAAAATGTTTGGATGTCCGAAAGATCGGCCACGGTGTTATGCTGCTCCGCATCGTAGAGCTTCCAGATCACCCGCAAGCCCTCCAGGGCCACTCTGCCGTTGGTAATGGGGGTTTTGCCGTTAAGGGCGCAATCTACAAAATGGTTGATCTCGAACTGGGTGGCCTTGGAGGGCTCCCCTTCCCGCTCCCAAAGAACCTTAACCTCCTGCTTGGCCTTTTCGCCGGGGGCGTGGGCGGTGCTTTTGGCATAGAGCAGCACCTGCCCCTTTCGGTCATCGTATTCCAGCAGACCCTTTTCGGTCTGAATCTGGAAATCGTAGCCCATCCGGCTACCCCGAGCGCCCCAAGTGGCGCCGTGATAAGCCACCGCGCCGCTTTCGAACTTCATGGTTACGGCAGAGGTTCCTTCCCGCAACAACCATTCCGTTCCTACCCGGGTACCAATATGAGTGCCGCAGACCGGCTTGCCCAAAAACCAGAGCAAAAGATCGATATAATGGCAGCCATGGGAGAAGAGCTGACCGCCCCCGATCCGCGCGGTGCGCGTCCAGTCGCATTCATCCTCTGCCTTGGTCAGCTGCTCTGTCCAGATAGACATCATAATGACATTGCCGTAATCGCCGCTATCCACCAATTCCTTCAATTTAACGATACCCGGCCAATGGCGCACCGGATAAGCGCACATCAAGGTTACCCCCTCTTCCTCGCAAACCTCGATCAGCCGCAGACATTCCTCTTCGGTGTTGCAAAGAGGCTTTTCCATCAGCACGTGCTTTTTATGGCGGGCAAAAAAGAGCCCGCATTCGTAATGAAGATCGTGGGGCAAGGCCACCAGCACCGCATCCACGTGATCCACCATTTCCTTATAATCGGTGGTAATAAAGGGGGAATCCAAAACCTCCGCCACCACCTCTGCCCGTTCCCGGATAATATCACAAACCGCTGTGATCTGCAGTTGTTCCGTACACTGATCCACTGCCTTTGCGTGGGTCTTCATCATCCCACCGCAGCCAATCAAGCCCAGCCTGATTTTTTTCATTGTTTTTTACCTCCTTGTTTGTTATAATATCATTATATCAGTCCCTTTTTTCTTTGTATTTACACAAAATAAGCCGAAAAGGTACATAAAAGGAGCATTTTATGCCGGACTATGCAAAAACACCTGTTCATAGTGTGATCTCCCTTCGGTCAATCGTTACAGTCCATCGTTTAAATCTGACCGGCCAGGAGACCGTGGGCGAATCCCATACCTTTCCGGAGCTCTTTTTCGTGGAGGAGGGGCACGCAAAAACCCTGGTGAACGGAATCCCCTTTGAGTTGGAAGCGGGGCAAATGATTCTTTATGCGCCCAATGCCTTCCACGGCCAAAAGGAGCCTATGCTGAATCCCCCCGGCACGGTGAATATCATCAGTTTTGAAACCGAAGCACCCCTGCCTGAAAATCTTTATAATCGGGTGATCACCCTTTCCGGCGATCAGCGGCTGGAGCTGACAGCGCTTCTGCAAAAAGCGTTGCCCCTTTTTGAGCGGCGGATCGCCGTTCATGGGATGGTGCTGAAAAGCGATGCCAACCCCTATATCCTGCAAGAGGTGAAAAACCGTATGGAGCTCTTCTTGCTGGAATTTTTAAAGCCGGCAGAAAATTATCCCAAGACCCGCATGCGCACCATCACCGATTATCTGACCAAAAATCTCAACAAAGTTTTGACCATAGAGGAAATGAGCCGGGATTTAGGCTACAGCGTTTCGGTGTTGAAACGGCAGATTAAAAATGCCACCGGCTTCTCGCCGATGGCCTATTTTGCCGCCTTGAAGATCGAGGAAGGGAAACGGCTGCTCATTGAAAGCCCCCTCAGCATCACCGAGATCGCCGCGTGCTTGGGCTTTTCCTCCGTTCATCATTTCTCCCGCCAATTCAAACAAAAAACCGGAGTCTCCCCCTCCGACTATAAAAAAGAATCTTCATTTTGAGGTGATCCAAATGCAAGCAACCGAAAAAGATATCCAAATTTTAGAAGAACTTTATGCCGGGCGCAAGGCCTACCATGGGGAACTTCACGACCATTCCGCCAGCGGCGGCACCAGCGACGGCAAATGTCCCCTCTCCTTCTGGCGGGAGGAAATGAGCCGGTTGAAGATGGATTTTGCCGCCATTTTGGATCATAGGCAGGTGCGGCATATGTATCTGCCGGAATGGGAGGACGGCCTCTTTATCGGCGGCAGCGAGCCCGGCGGAACGCTGACCGATATCAGCGCCAAAACCCCTAGATTTCACTATAATATGCTCTTTGAAGGTCCCCAACAGTTGGAAGAACTACTGTCGGAATTTCCGGAATATCGGTTTACAGGCGGTAGAGAAGGGCACTTTGTATACCCAAAGTTTACAAAAGAGCGGCTCAAACAGCTGATTTCTGCCATCAAAGCCAAGGGCGGCTTTTTTGTGCATCCCCATCCCAAGCAGGTGATGGTCTCCGATGATCCCTTGGATTATTGCCTGGCAGAAGAAACGGGGATCGAGGTTTTTTATAACGATAATCAAAGCGGCTACTCCACTGCAAACTATAACCTTTGGCTGGCGCTGCTGGATGCAGGCAAGCGGATCTGGGCCTGTGCCGGCGGCGATTATCACAAAGGCCCCAACACCTCTGCCTTGACCACCATCTATGCGGAGGAAAAATCCAACAAGGCCTATCTTTCCCATCTGCGGGCGGGGGATTTTATCTGCGGACCCATGGGCATCAAAATGGCCATCGGTGATACCCTGATGGGCGGCCAAGGCTCCTTTGAAAACCAACGCCTGCGGTTCAGTGTGGGGGATTTCCATCCCCACCATATCATGGACGGCCACGAATACCGGGTCTATCTCTACGACGACACCGGCTTTATCACCAGCCGCACCATCGACCCCACCAAGACCAATTATTTTGCTTTTGACGTTCAACCCCGAAAGTTCTATCGCCTTGAGGTCTGGGACTACTCCCAAAAAATCAAAGTCGCCATCGGCAACCCCATCTGGACTTAACCCCTCCGAACCATTGGCGAATGGTTCGTGTCCCCTTTCAAAAGGGGACAACCAAGGTAATTGCAATATAAGAAAACACCCTGCGGGAATAAATGTTCTCCCGCAGGTTTGATTTATTTTGATCAAAATCCGTAGGGGCGATCACAGATCGCCTCTACGAACAAAATTGCAATTTTCATCGTCTTTTATCAGAAATCCGGGCGGGCCTTTTTGCCCGGATTTCCGTCGGCGGGTGTGCATTCCCCCTCAATGTTCCCCTGGCAGGGGAACACGAACGGTCCGCTGACCGTTCGGAGGGG
>JAZOXD010000208.1:0-2001 GCA_045659565.1 Eubacteriales bacterium
GCCGGCAGCTATGGCCAAGGGGATGAGCTGGCTGAAAACCAATGTGAAACTGGCAATGGAGGAATCGGACCAGACCATTGCCGATCTGGTCACCGGCGGATGCAATATGGGGGTGAAATCCCTCAGCCGGTATCTGAACCAATATCAGGCAGCAGACGAGCGTTCCAAGGAAATTGCCAAACGACTGATCAGTCTGGAGGAACGGCTGGCTGTGGATATCCGGAATTATTTATAGAGCGCAAGGGGCTTTTGCCCTTGCGCTTTCTTCTTTTATGGAGTATAATATTTTTGGGGGGTTGATACATAATGAAACTTTATTTGATTCGCCACGGCGAAAGTGAAAATAATCTGAATCAACGCTGGACCGGTTGGCATCCGGCGGCGCTTACCGAAAAAGGCAGGGAAGACGCCCGCCGGGCGGGGGCGCTTTTGAAAGGAATTCCCTTTGATAAGGTCTATTCCAGCGATTTGGACCGGGCTGTTGAAACCTGCCGGCTGGCCTTAGGGGTGGAACCGGAGCAGACCGCTCTTTTGCGGGAGATCAACGTGGGTAAGCTGCAGAATTTGCCGATGGACGAAGCGGAAAAGCGTTATGCTGAAGAACTCAAATTGGCCCGGATGGCAGGCGGCTATGCGGAGCTGGGGGGCGAGAGTCTGGAAGAACTCCATGCCCGGTTGGCAAAGTTTTTGAAAATGATCGAGGATCAGCCCTATGAGCGGGTGGCGGCCTTTTGCCATAACGGCACGATGCTGGGGATGCTGGATCTGGTCTATGGGATCACCCTGCCTCGGGGAAAGGCGGCCAACCGGAACGGTGCCATCACGATTTTGGAACAGCAAAACGGCGTTTGGAAATTGCGAATGTTTAATTATACAGGGGAGTTAGAATGAAAATTTACTTAGTGCGCCACGGTGAAAGCAATGCGAACTTAGAAAGCCGCCACGCCGGTTGGTGGGATGCGGTCTTAACGGAAAAAGGCGAAGAGGATGCCTGCCGGGCAGGGGAACTGATCCGGCATATTCCCTTTGATAAAGTTTATGTCAGCGACCTTACCCGGGCTATGCAGACCCAAAAATTAGCCCTGCCCGAAATTGAGGGCGAGCCCACGGAGTTCCTGCGGGAGATCAATGTGGGCTCCCTGGGCGGCCGGTTGATGGCAGAATGTACGGATGAATACGGCGCGCCCTATCTGAAGCATCGGGAGATCCTTGATTTTACAGCCTACGGCGGTGAAAATTGGGAGCAGCTCCGGGCCCGGATGGCTGCCTTCCTGCGGAAGCTGGAGCAATGCGATTACGAGAAGGTGGCCCTCTTTTTCCATGGCTGCGCCATGCAGGCTCTGATCCTGGAGGCCACGGGCATCCATTTGCCCTGCTGTGCCAACGGGGCCGTTACCGTTTTGGAATGGCGGAAGCAACGCTGGCGCCTGCGCCTTTGGAATTACACAGGCAATTTAGAATAGGAGTGATTTTGTGAATATGCTTCACCGTACCTGGGCGGAAATTGACAAAAATGCCCTGTTGGGCAATTATAATGCAGTGTGCCGTATCAGCGGGCGGGAAGTATGGCCCGTGGTAAAAGCCAACGGCTACGGCCACGGGGCGACAGAGGTCGCCCGCCTGTTCCAAAAACAGGGCGCTCAAGGATTTGCCGTTTCCAACCTGGTGGAAGGGGAAGCGTTGCGTCAGGCAAGCATCACGGGGGAAATTCTGATTTTGGGCTACACGCCCCCCGAAGAAGCCTCCCGCCTGGTTCAAGGGAACTTTTCTCAATGCGTATACTCCTTGGAATATGCCCTTGCTTTAAGCCAACAGGCCGAAAAAGAAGGCCTTTCAGTAAAAGCCCATTTAAAATTAGATACGGGGATGGGGCGCATCGGCTTCGATTGCCGTGGTGAAAGGGCAGGCATGGAAGAAGCCGCCCGGGCCCTTAAACTCCCTGCCCTGGATTTCACGGGGATATTCACCCACTTTGCCGTGTCTGACGGAAGGGGTGCAGAG
>JAZOXD010000209.1:0-3436 GCA_045659565.1 Eubacteriales bacterium
GGCAACTTTATCGAGGGCAGCGAACGGCTTTTTGCTCTAACGGACAAAAGCCGGGAACACGTTTGCCGGAGTATGAAAAAGTACATGGGCCTAACCGTGACGGAATTTATCAATGGGTTGCGGTTAAATTACGTTGCCCATATGTTGAAAAACAGCAATCATACCGTTACCGAGATCATCTTTGAAAGCGGATTCAATAATATCAGCTGGGCCAGCACCCTTTTCAAAAAGAAATACGGCGTGACGATGAAAGCCTTTCGGGAGCAAAAATGAACGCCCTGCCGAAGCAGGGCGTTCGCGCAAGGAATTAGTCGTTGCAGCAGCACCAGATCAGGATGATAGCCAAGATCACCAGCAGGCAACCGTTGTTCTCGAACAAATCATTGAAGCAACCACACATGAGCTTTCCCTCCTTTTTCTCATTTGCTTTATCCTATGAGAAAAGGGAAAAATGGGTTACAGAAAGGACTTGGACTTATGGCAGAAAAAATTTATTCCATTAAAATTAACGAGGCCTTTGGCGAAAAATGCGGATGCCCCGTTTGTAAATTGCGGGATCTTTTGGAAAAAGATGAGATCGACCGCATTTTAGGGGCTTCCATGATGGAGCCGGATATCCGTAAGGAAACCAATAAGAAAGGTTTTTGCAAGGGACACCTGGAAAAACTTTTGACCGCCGGCAATAAATTGCCTATGGCCCTGATGCTCTCAACCCACATTGCGGAGTTGGAAGGGCAGCTCTTTTCCGGCGGGAAGCGGGCAGATAATTACGACAAGGCCCGGAAAAGCTGTTACCTTTGCGGGCGGATGAAGGTTTTTATGGACCGGATTTGCGACAATATCTGCTATCTTTATGCCACCGACGAAAAGTTCCGCAAGTTGTTTGCCGAGCAGGAATATTTTTGCAAGGCCCACAGTGCCCGGATGCTGGAGATGGCCAACAAGTGCTTGGGTAAAAAAGATCGTATTGCCTTTACCGAAGCTTTGACGATGACCAATCAGAATTACTTACACACGTTAAAAGAAGACCTGGATTGGTTCTGTAAAAAATTTGATTACCGCTATAAGGATGAGGATTGGAAAAACTCCAAGGATTCCATTGAACGGGCTGTGAAGTATCTTTCCTGAGGAGAATTAGTTTGAACAAAAAAGAGCGTTGCACCCCGGTTTATTATTCACCGGGGGAAGAAATATTTTCGGCCATCAGCCATGGGCTTGGCGCCTTGTTCGGGCTGTTTGCCTTGGGGCTGATGCTGTTTTATACCATCAGAAGCGGCAATATTACCGCTATTGTTGCCGGAGCCATTTACGGCGTATCCCTGATCTTTTTATATACGATGTCCACCCTTTCCCACGCCTTGACCAATCCTATGGCCAAGCGAGTGTTCCGGATTCTGGATCATGCCACCATCTATCTGCTGATCGCCGGCACCTATACACCTGTTTCGCTGATCACGCTGAAGGGGCCCCTGGGCTGGAGCATCTTTGGTCTGCAATGGGCCATTGCAGCGGCAGGTATCGTTTTTAATTCCGTTGCCCTGAACCGATCTAAAAAATTCTCCCTTTGGGCTTATATCATTATGGGATGGTGCATTATCTTTGCCGTTTATCCCCTATTGACCCATATGGCTCCGGCCGGATTCATCTATTTGGCAGTGGGCGGCATCTTTTATACCGCTGGCATTGCCTTTTACCGGATGAAGGGCGTTTATGCCCATGGAATTTTGCATCTCTTTGTTTTGGTGGGATCGGTTTTACAATTTATTTCTGTTTATCAATATGTATTGCCGTTGGCACTGTAAAGAACCGAAATTCAGGCGCCTCTTCGTAAGGAAGAATCAGTTTTGGGAAACATCTTTCCCCCAAACATCATAAAAAAATCCCGTAATGCATCAGCATTGCGGGATTTTTTGTTGCGCCTGAAGGAAAATCGGTATCTCAAAACTACTTTGTACCTTAAACCTCTATCTTGTGAATGAAAAAAACACAAATGCGCAACATCAACCGGATGGCAAGCATTTTTCACACAGTTTTACGCCAAGAGTTTGGATTTTAAGGTGGTTATTCCAAACGAAGGATCGCCCAATTCTTTCCTTGAAATGGTTACAGCTTTGTAACTATTTGACGAAAAAGACTTGACAAATTTCCGTTTTAAGGGTATACTGTGTTACGGTTTTGTAATTTTTTAAGCCAAAATTGTAATTGATTTTCCGTCGGATGCATAAAATATGATTGAGCATCCTACACTAATGGCAGAGAAACCCAGCCCTGCAAAGCTTTGCCACGAAAAGGAGATTTTTGTTTTATGGATATGATCAAGCAGATCACTCTGCGGATCGGGAACGCCCTGAAAAAGGCCGCCGCTTACTTAAAAGCGATGCTGCCGGTTTGGGCCGCCGTTTTCTTTGGCTTTTGCAAAAAAGCCATTGACGCAACAGTTCCCTGCCTCCGCAAGACGGCCGCTGGGATCGTTTTCCTTTGCGACCGAGGCCTTTATCTGGCCCGGAAGCACCGCCATATCACCACCTCCGTCGCTTGCGTTTTAACGCTTTCGATGCTGATGTCTGTGGTGACGGTTACCATTCGCAAGATCCGGGTTTTTGACGGCATCACCGAGGTTGCCAGTTATTATGGCATCCGCACCGATGAAGAATCCATTTTGGAAAAAAGCGGATTATCCCTGCACGAGGCCGATCATTTTGATGTTTCTGAAAATAACGGTGTGATCACCGCTACTGTGACCCGCGCCTTCCCCATCCGCATTACTGCAGACGGAAAAACCGCCACAGTAATGATGATCAAAGGAACCGTTGCCGAGGCGATGGCTTTGGCGAAGGTTTCTGTTGACAGCGACGACCTGACCAGCATTGACCCCAATGCTGCCGTTTACAGCGGGTTGGAAGTTCAGATCGATCGGGTAAACAGCGAGATTGTGACCAAAACCGTATCGGTGGATTACGATACCGTCAAAGAAAAGACCAACACCCTTTATGTGGGCGAAACCAAGGTGAAGCAGGAAGGTCAAAAAGGCGAAAAGATCAACACCTATTCCGTAACCTACACCAACGGTGAGGAGACCGGCCGGGAGCTGATCGACAGCGAAATCAGCAAGGAGCCTGTTGACAAGATTATTTTGGTGGGCACCAAGGTGAAATCCTCCTTTAAAAAGACCGCTTCTACCCCCACCAGTTATAAAAAACGCATCGCCATGACTGCCACTGCTTATAAGCAGGGCGGTTACACCGCCAGCGGTCTGCCTGCAAAGGTGGGCGTGGTTGCGGTGGACCCCAAGGTGATCCCCCTGGGCACCAAGGTTTATATTGAAAGCGAAGATGGCAAGTACATTTACGGTACTGCCGTTGCAGCCGACACCGGCGGGGCCATCAAAGGCAACAAGATTGACCTTTGCCTGGCATCTTCTGCTGAATGCCGCAAG
>JAZOXD010000210.1:0-4805 GCA_045659565.1 Eubacteriales bacterium
TGGGGGCTTTTTCAATATTGTTATAGTTTTTCAATATTGTTTCATTGATTTTGCGGATAAAAGGAAATATAATATCTTTATTAAGCCAAAGGAGATTATCTATGATTTTAGAAAATTATTTTGAAAACGAAAAGATCTTACATATCGGCACCTGCCCCAATCGGAGCTATTACGTGCCCTGCGCCAACGAGGCTGAAGCTGTTGCCGATTGCTAAAATTTTCATATTCGATCCTCCGTTGTTTAACTATTATATCAATTTCTGAAAATAATGTAAAGAATATAATAAGTGATACTTCTATCACTTGAAAGTGATGGTGAATGGTGTTAAGATATAAGTATAAATATGCGTATGAAGGAGAGTTGTTCGTATGAAAAATGAAACCATCAAAAGCCGTAATGATAGTTTTTTTGGTATTCACAGCGATTTTCATGCAAAGCCGACGGAAGGACTTGTGATCGGTAAAACGTTAAATGAGAGAGAAATATACGAAATGTGTGAAACCTTGAAGCCGGATTTCATACAGATAGATTGCAAGGGACATCCGGGATGGGCATCGTATCCCACAAGCTTTTCAAATGCGATGCCTGCATTTGATTGCGATCCCTTGATGATTTGGCGTAAAATTACGAAAGAACGTGCCATTGCTTTATATATACATTTTTCAGGTGTTTATGATGTCAAATACTGCAATGAGCATCCTGAACAAGCGGTTATTGATGCAAATGGGAATTATCAGCCGTCTGTACTTCCGTTTAGCAAGTATTATGATGAATTTTTTATTCCGCAGATATCGGAACTTGTGGAAAAATACGAGATAGACGGTATATGGATAGATGGTGATTGCTGGTCGGTAAAAGTAGATTATCGCCCTGAAACAATACATGAATTTGAAAAGCAAACCGGTATTTATCTTAACGGAAATGCCCCTAAAACGAAAGAAGATTTATATTTTAATGAATACTTAGAATATACAAGAGAGCAGTACAGAAAAACTCTGCGCTATTACACGGATGTTTTACACAAAAAATATCCAAAGCTTCAGATTTGCTCAAACTGGGCTTTTTCTGACCATATGCCTGAAGAAGTAAGTGCAGATGTGGATTTTCTGTCAGGCGACTTAAATCCTGTTAATTGTGTTAACTCTGCAAGATACGCCGGTAGAATGCTTGCACAGCAAAAGAAGACTTGGGATCTGATGCTGTGGCACTTCAGGTATAAAGTATATGGTGCTTCTTTAATTCCGCCCAAGCTTCCGGCACAGCTTATGCAGGAAGCGGCATCGGTCATTGCTCTTGGGGGAGCCTTTCAGGATAATATTTCGCAATTTTTCGATGGTTCACATAATTTCACGCAGATCAAAAGTATAGTTCCGCTTGTTAAATTCCTTCGCGAAAGGCAGCCGTACTGCTTTAAAGGGAAGCAAATTCATCAGGCGGCAATGCTGGTTTCGACTTATGACAGATACAATGAAATGACAGCGCCATTCACAAGAGAAGGTATGAATAAACTTATGGGGCTTACTGCACTGTTTTGTGATGCAGGTCAATCTTTGGAACTTGTGTGTGAACATACGTTAAAGGAAAACTTATATAAATATCCTATGATTGTTGTGCCTGAGCTTTACTCAACACTAGATGATGAAACCTTTAATATGCTTAAAGATTACGCAAAAGATGGTGGAAGTTTACTTATTGTAGGTGCAAAAACAAGCCGGATTTTTGCTGCAAATGGTTTTGGCTATCGTGCAGAGCTTTATAACGAACTTCCGGAAGTTCCAAACTGGGCAAAATGTGATATCGGGCATAATGCTGAGGCATACAATGCAAAAATGCCGTGTTATTTTTCGCTTACCGGTGATGACCGCGGCGTTACCGCAGGAGCTTGCAGTATAAGGGCAGAAAACGGCAATACAAAAGTATTTGGAACGCTTCATAATTCATTGCGCGGAGAAGGTGTTCCCTTTGTGGTGGAATTTGACTTTGGAAAAGGTAAAATTGCAGTGATCGGCATTGATTTGGGAACGCAGTATTATGAAGGGATGCAACAAATGCACCGTGAATTGATTAAAAACGTTTCTGATGAGTTGTATGATCCGTTGGCGAAAATTGAGTCAGTATGCGGAATTTTGGAACTTGTATGCCTTGAGAAAAACGATCGCCTTATGCTCCAACTTATAAACGCAAACGGAAATCATTCAAATCCAAATAGTATCACGGAAGCTGTGATACCACCGGTGCTTGATGTTAGGCTATCGGTTAAGACTGATACTATGCCCCAAAAATTGGTGTTGCAGCCTGAAAATAAGCCGCTTGATTTTGAGTATAAGGATGGACGCGTGTACTTTGACATAGATCGCATCAATATCCATAGTATAGTGGAACTTTATGATTAAGCAGTGGCATCTAAATTTATAGATTATATATTTAAATTAAAGAGGAAATCTATGGAATTATTGCAATTAAGATATTTCTGCGATGCAGCGATCAGTGAAAATTTTTCGGCCACCGCAAAAAAATATAATGTCCCTCCCTCTAACGTTTCTCAAAGCATCAAGCGGTTGGAGCAGGAACTTGGTGTTCCGCTGTTTCAACGCTATTCCAATAAGCTGGCCTTGAATGAGGTGGGGCGTGGATTTTATGAGAAGGTTCACGCCGCTCTTTCGCTGTTGGAGGAAGCCCGTAACGGAGCAGGGCAGGGGCTGGAAAAGGGAAAACTTACCCTTTGTGTCAACACCAATCGTCGGGTGGTGATGCAAACGGTGGAACGGTTCCGGATCCTTTATCCCGGCATTGATATATCAACCCACTTTAATACCGATGTGAACGCCGAACGTTTCGATTTGATCGT
This sequence comes from Eubacteriales bacterium, assembly GCA_045659565.1. Taxonomy (GTDB): domain Bacteria; phylum Bacillota; class Clostridia; order Oscillospirales; family QAKW01; genus QAKW01. The sequence continues at coordinate 2,850 of JAZOXD010000210.1, forward strand.
GGACAGTGAAGAGCCCGGTCGGGAATGGAATTCCCAAAAAATGCTCTCCGAGGAGATTTTGCTTGCCTTGCCCCGGAACCATCCCCTGGCAAAAAAAGAAGTCTTCACCGCTGAGGATCTGGCGGATCAGCCTTATATTACCATGGATGAACGCAGTAACCTTTGCAGGATGACTCATCGGGTCTGCCGACGGTACGGCTTCGAGCCTCACGTCGCGATCTATAGCAACGATCCCTTCTATATCCGTAAGTGTGTTGAGATGGGTCTGGGGCTGGCCTTTGTGCCCTCTCTTTCCTGGCGAGGTCAGTTTTCGGATCAGATTTGCTTTAAAAGGATCTGTCCGTTTACCCGCGATACCTTCGTCTATTCCCACCGGGAGCGATTTTTGTCCCCGGCCGCCGCTGAATTCATGAAGCTTTTGCTTGAAGAATGCCAAAAAGAAAGTGCAATATCCTTATAGTTTTTCAATAATATCTTATTGCTATTAAGGTGTAAGTGCAATATAATATTTAAGTCGATTAATTTTAGGGAGAAGACCAATGCTGTTAGAAAACTATTTTGAAAACGAAAAGATCTTACATATCGGCACCTGCCCCAATCGGAGTTATTATGTGCCCTGCGCCACCGAGGCTGAGGCTGCGGCCTCTTGCCTGCGCACCGCCTCAGGCCGCTTTCAACTCTTGAACGGCACTTGGGATTTTAAATATTACCCCTCCGTTCGGGATCTGAAGGATGCTCCCTGGGAGGAAGGGGACCCTACTGTTTACGATAAACTGGAGGTGCCCTCTTGCTGGCAGATGAAGGGCTACGATCAGATTCAATATACCAACGTCAGCTATCCCTTCCCATTCGATCCCCCTTACGTGCCCATTGAAAATCCTTGCGGGGTATATAAAACCGCTTTTCAGGTAAAAGAAACGGGAATGCGTACCTTCTTGAATTTTGAAGGTGTGGATAGTTGCTTTTATCTCTATATCAACGGCAAATTCGTGGGCTATAGCCAGGTTTCCCATTGCACCCACGAATTCGAGATTACGGATTTTGTTACCCAAGGGGAAAACCGTATGACGGTGATCGTGCTGAAATGGTGCGATGGCTCTTACCTGGAAGACCAGGATAAATTCCGCTTCAGCGGTATCTTTCGGGATGTTTACCTGCTGTATCGCCCTCAAACCCACTTGCGGGATTTCTTTGTAAAAACCCAATGTGATTTTCAAAATAACACCGCCGCCCTCACCGTGGAACTGGAAGGTTGCGAAGTGGCTTACCGCCTGGAAGATGATGCAGGCAACGTGCTGGCGGCAGGTAACGCCAAGGATCAGATCAAGGTGGAACTCCAAAACGTTCATTTCTGGAACGCCGAGGATCCCTATCTCTATCGCTTGATCCTTTCAAGCGCCGACGAGGTTATTTCCACCAAGGTGGGCTTCCGTGAAGTCAAGATTGAAAAAGGCGTGTTTTATATCAACGAAGTGCCCGTGAAGATGCGGGGCACCAACCGTCACGATAGTAGCCCTACGGGTGGCTCCACCGTTTCCTTTGAAGAGATTTTAACGGATCTTTATTTGATGAAACAGCATAATTTCAACGCCATCCGCACCAGCCATTATCCCAACGCCCCCTATTTCTACGAACTCTGCGATGAACTGGGCTTTTACGTTATCGACGAAGCCGACGTGGAGAGCCACGGTTGCACCAAGTTGCGCAATATGGAAAACGAAGTTCGGGCTATGTATCCCTATCTTGCCAATTCTGAAGATTTTAAAGAAAGCTTCCTGGATCGGGCCAAAATGATGGTGGAGCGGGATAAAAACCGCCCCAGCGTGGTGATCTGGTCCACCGGTAACGAATCCGGTTGGGGCCCCGGTGCAGAGGCCGAACTGGCCTATATGGCGGAACGGGATCCCTCCCGCCCCCGCCACCACGAGCGCACCAGCGAAATTTGGGAAGGGTTCA
>JAZOXD010000211.1:0-8423 GCA_045659565.1 Eubacteriales bacterium
TGCTGGATATCGCACCCGCCCAACTGCACCCCGCCGACGGCGCAACCCTGCGAAAAACGTTACTGTAAATAATAAAGGGGGAGGACTTTTTACAAAAAGTCCTCCCCCTTGAACCTTCTCCCAAAAACTTTCAAAGCAGAAAGAGTTTGAAAATTTTAGAGGGGGTTGAAAAGGGGGAACCTTTTATAAAAGGTTCCCCCTTGGTTTTATTTCTTCAAAAAAGGTCGGTGCCAGGTTTTGGGGTTCAGAAGGATCAGAAGAGGGAAGAGCTCCAGACGACCGGCCAGCATATTCAGGCTGAATACAATCTTGGAAAGATCGGAAAAATGCCCGAAGTTGGCATAGGGACCAACTCCATCAAAGCCCGGGCCGATGTTGTTCAGGGTGGCGGCCACGCTGGTGAAAGCGGTGGTTATACTGTTGCTGTCCGGCGCCACGATCAGGGTGGAAGCCACGAAAATGGCGATATAAGCGGCCAGAAAAGCATTGGTCGAGCGCAGGGTGGCATGATCCACCGGTTTGCCTTCCAGCCGGATCTTCTTCACCGTTCGGGGATGCACGATCCGCCCCAACTCATTCTGCCAGGATTTTGCATAGATTACCACCCGTGAAACCTTGATTCCACCCCCGGTACTCCCTGCGCAGGCGCCAATGAACATTAAAAGCAACAAGATGATCTTGGGCAGGGTGGGCCAAAGGTTAAAGTCCACCGTGGAATAACCCGTGGTGGTAATAATACTGCCCACCTGGAACAAAGCGTGTCGGAAGGCTTCCTCCAGGCTGGGAAACAGGCTTTGGATGCTGAGGGTTATAGTCAGGGTGGCTACGGCGATGATGGTAATATACCAGCGAGCCTCCTCACAGCGGAACGCCTGGCGGGGATGCCGCCGCAGGATCAGAAAATAAACATTGAAGTTGACCCCGAACAGGATCATAAAAATGGCAATGATATATTGGGAGGCGGCATTATAGGTGGCAAGGCCACTGTTCAAAATGGCAAAGCCGCCGGTTCCCGCTGAGCCCAGGGAAAGGGTTACCGCATCAAAGGCGGGCATCCCCGCAAGCAGCAATAAAACGATCTGCACCAGGGTCATCACCGTATAGATCACATAAAGGATAATGGCGGTATCCCGCGCTTTCGGCACCATCTTGCCCACCTGAGGACCCGGGCTTTCTGCCCGCATCAGATGCATGGTGGCGCCGCCGGCAACGGGTAGCAGGCACAAAACAAAGACCAATACACCCATCCCGCCGATCCAATGGGTAAAGCTCCTCCAGAAAAGGGAGCAACGGGAAAGGACCTCCACATCCGAAAGGATGGAGGAGCCGGTGGTGGTAAAGCCGGATACCGTTTCAAAAAAAGCATCGATAAACCGGGGGATATCGCCGTTGATGATAAAGGGTAGGCAGCCGAAAAGGCTCAGGGCCAGCCAGCTCATCGCCACCGAAACAAAGCCCTCCTTGGCATAAAAGACCTGGTTTTTGGGTCGCCGGGCGGTAATCAAAAAGCCCAGAGCGGCGGTAATTACCCCGCAGAACAGAAAGCTCAGGCCCTGCTGTTCCCGATAGATCAGACCCACCAGAGCGGGGAAGAGCATCAATAACCCTTCGATCTTCATTACATATCCAATGATATAAAATATAATTGAAAAATTCATCTTATTTCAAAATATCCTTAAAATCATTCAGTCGCTTCCGGCTGGTTACCACAACAACTCGGTCATCGGGGTGGATGGTGGTGTCGCCGCCGGGCAGGATGATCTGTTTGCCCCGGCTGATGCCGCAGATGATCAGATCGCTTTTTAATTGCATCTCTTTCAGGGGCATATTCAGGCAGGGGGCATTTTCGCTGATCTTGAATTCCAAAGCCTCTACCCGATCTTCTGCCAGCTGATAAAGGGTCTCCACATTATTCCCCATGGCGTTTTGGCGGGCCCGGGCATATTGCAGGATGTTTTCAACAGTGATGCTGTGGGGATAGACCACGCTATCCAGATTCAGTTTGGAGATAATATCACCAAAGACGGTACGTTCTACCTTGGTGATCACCTTGGGGCACTTCAGTTCCCGGGCATAAAGGGAGAGCATCACATTTTCTTCATCATAACGGGTCAGCGCCAGGAAGGCGTCGGTGGAAGCAATCCCCTCCTCCAACAGCAAATTTTTGTCGGAGGCATCCCCGTGGATAATCAGGGCGCCGGGCAGTTTTTCTGCCAGTTCGTTGCATCGGGCTTCGTTAGATTCAATGATCTTAACGGTAATGTGATCGTTCAGCAGTTGCCCCGCTAAATAATAGGCCAGCGTCCCGCCACCGGCGATGATCACGCTTTTGGCACTGTGGGTTTCCAACTTGATTTGTCGGAAGAATTTTTGGGTGTGCCGGGGGTGGAGCACCACCGAAACCTTATCACCCTCCTGCAGTTCAAAGGTACCGGTGGGGATATGGAATTCGCCCTGCCGTTTCACACAGCTGAAGAGAAAATCGGTGCTGATCTTGTTCCGTAATAAGGTCAGGCTCTTGCCGGCCAGCATAGAATCGGCCGGGATCCGAAAGGTCACCAGATCCAACTGCCCTTTGCAGAAGGAGTTGATGTCAATGGCAGAAGGGAACCGCAGTAACCGGGAAATTTCGGTGGCGGCGGCGTATTCCGGATTGATGACCATGGAAAGGCCGATCTGATCTTTAATAAATGTGGTTTCGTTCAGGTAAAGGGGGTTCCGCAACCGGGCGATGGTGGCACAGCGCTCGCTCTTTTTGGCAAAAAGGCTGCACAAAAGGTTTTGCTCATCGGAACCGGTCATGGCGATCAGCAGATCAGCCTCGTCGATGCCCGCTTCCTTCAGGGCGGAAAAATTCAGCCCGTTGCCCACCAGGCCCATCACATCGCTGTTATTACAAACGGCGTTTACTTTCTCGTTCGATTGATCGATGACCGTAACATCGTGGCCCTCTGCGGCCAGGGAATGGGCCAGGGTGGTTCCGGTTTTATCCACGCCAACAATGATGATTTTCATAACTAACTCCTATAATAATTCTAAAAGCTCCATGGGATGGCTGATAAGCTGATCCGCCTCCGTCAGGGCATCCTTGCCGCCAAAGCCCCAAAGGCAACCGACGCCGGGAACACCCGCGTTTTTGGCGTGATGCATATCCACCGCCATATCTCCCACATAAAGACATTCTTCCTCGGTGCAACCATTTTCCTTCAGGATGGTTTTCAGGGCGAAAGGATCCGGTTTGCGGGGAATCCCCTCCCGTTCACCGTAAACTTCGTCCAAAAGCCCCGGCAGGGTATTGTTCACGATCAGTTGGGTCTGATGATGGGGGCGGTTAGAAAGGATTACCAGTCGGATTTCTCGGGCTTTCAGTTCTTTAAGCGCTTCCTCCACTCCATCAAAGGCAACGCCCTTCAGGGTGGGATCGTTGCGGTATAAAGTATCATAAAAGGCAAAGCATTCGTCCATATTTACATCCAGCCCGGCTTTTTTGGTGACGCCCTCCAGCAGAATCCGGGCGCCAATGCCAAAATGGGGCAAAATTTCCGCCATTGTCATGGGTGGGTGTCCGTAATGTGCCAAGGTGCGGTTTATGCAGGAAACAACGATATTGGTGGAATCCACCAGGGTCCCGTCCATATCAAAGGCGATTAGTTTGATCATTGGAAAATCCTCTCTTTCGTAACGCTATTTTAACATATTTAATGCTGGTATTCAAGGGGGAACTATGCTATACTAATAGCAACAGAGCAGAAAGGAGGGCTGATTCGTGGAATTTCCTCAAAAAGTAACCGAAAAATTAGCGGTACTTACATCCCGTCCCGGGGTTTATCTGATGAAAAACCGGGAAGGGAAGATCATCTATGTGGGCAAGGCGAAAAACTTAAAAAACCGGGTCAGCTCTTATTTTACCGGAGTCAAAAGCCACACCGCCAAGGTGATGGCCATGGTAGAGAAGGTGGCGGATTTCGATTATATCTGCGTCAACACCGAAATGGAGGCTCTGATCCTGGAAAATAACCTGATCAAGGAGCATTCCCCCAAGTATAATATTCTATTAAAAGACGATAAAACTTATCCCTATGTAAGCCTGGATCTGAAGCAACCCTATCCCCATTTAAAACTTCTGCGGCAAGAAAAGCGGGAGGGGTTGCAGGTGTTCGGTCCCTTCCCCCAGATGGGGGCGGCGGCCGAGATCATCCGCACCGCCAACGATTTGTTCGGTCTGGCTACTTGTAATCGGGTGTTCCCCCGTGATTTTCGTAAGGGGCGGCCTTGCTTGCGGCATCATATCGGCAATTGCGCCGGGGTTTGCACCGGGAAGGTCACAGCGGAACAATACCGGGAGCGGCTAAACGAGGCAATGGAGTTCCTGAAAGGGGACTATAAAGCGTTGATCCGGCAGTTAACAGAGAAAATGACCCAAGCGGCGGAAGATTTGCAGTTTGAAAAGGCCGCCGCCCTGCGGGATCGGATCCGCCGGATCGAAAAGTTGGGCCAGAATCAGATCGTGGATGGGGATTCCCGGCAGGATCGGGATGTGCTGGATGCGGTGCGGCTGGGAGATTCCCTGGCGGTGGGCGTTTTAATGATCCGGGACGGCCGTTTGCTGATGCAGGATACGGTGGTTTTGCGGGAAGGGCTGGAGGAGGATTGGATCGTTCCTTTCCTGCAACGCTATTACACCACAAAGGAGCAACTCCCCCGGGAATTGCTGTTGCCCCAATTGCCGGAGGAGGCTGAACTGCTGACCCAATATCTTTCGGAACTGCGGGGGAAAGCAGTTACCTTACGGGCGCCCCAACGGGGGACCGGAACTGAACTTTTGGCCCTCTGCCGCAAAAATGCCGCCGAGAAATTGGCGGAGCGGGAAGCGGGGGGTGATCGGGTGCGAAAAATGTCGGCATTGATCGCCCAGACCTTGGGATTGGCTGAGCCTCCCAAGCGGATCGAAATGTATGATATTTCCAACTATGGCAAGGACTCCATGGTGGGCGGAATGATCGTTTGGGAGGAAGGTCGGCTGAAAAAATGCGCCTACCGGCGGTTCGAGATTAAGGATCAGCTGTTGCCCGATGATTATGCCGCCACCCGACAGATGCTGGCCCGGCGGATGGAGCATTTGGAAGATGAACTCTTCGGCAATAAGCCGGATTTAATCTTGATGGATGGTGGCTTGCAGCATGTGAACGCTGTTCAGGACCTTTGTAAGGGGATTCCGGTTTATGGTTTGGTGAAGGATCGCAAGCACAAGACCCGTGCGCTGATCTCGGAGCGGGGTGAGTTGGATTTGCGGAGCGACCCCACTCTCTATGGCTTCTTTTGCGCTTTGCAGGAGGAGGTCCACCGCTATGCCATTACCTATATGCAGAAAAAGCATACCCAAAAAATGAAAAAATCTCCCTTGTTGGAAATTCCCGGAATGGGCCCCGCCCGGTTAAAAAAATTGCGGAAAGCATTTCCCAAGGGGTTTGATGATGTTCCGGCTGCTGAATTGGCAAAAAAGGCCGGCCTGCCCCTGAAGGTGGCAGAATTATTAAAGGAGGCAACCCAAAAATGATGCGAATTATTGCCGGCGCACGCCGGGGCAAAAAATTGCAGACCTTGGAAGGGATGGATACCCGCCCCACCTTGGAACGGGTGAAGCAGGCGGTTTTTGGCGCTTTGCAATTTGAATTGGAAGGGCGAAAGGTGCTGGATCTTTTTGCGGGCAGCGGCCAATTGGGGCTGGAGGCTATCAGCCGTGGTGCGGCCTATTGCTGGTTCAATGACCAAAGCGATGCCGCTTTGCGGGTGGTGCAAAAAAATATCGCTGCCTGTGGATTTGAAAAAGAAGCAAAAGGTTCTTGCGTTTCCCATAGTATGTGTGTTAAAATGATAAAAAAAGCAGGTTATTTGCCGGATCTTGTCTTTTTAGATCCGCCCTATGGCCAAGGGCTGGTGGAGGATGCGCTGCAAGAATTGGCGCCCATTTTGCCTTTGGGGGCGATCATCGTTGCCGAAACGGCGGCGGAAGAGCAATTTGATTTTGCAGGCCTGGCCTTGCGGAAGGAATACCGTTATGGCGCCGTGAAGATAACCATGCTGGAAAAGAGGGAACAAGAGGAATGAGAATTGCCATCTGCCCCGGATCCTTTGACCCGGTAACCTTGGGGCATCTGGATATTATATCAAGAGCCAGCCGGCTTTTTGATAAGGTTTATGTGGCGGTTTTGGCCAACAGCGCCAAAAAACCGTTGTTTACTGTGGAAGAACGGATGGAACTGTTGAACCGGTGCCTGGAAGATCACCCCACGGTGGAGGTGATCACCTTCTCCGGTTTGCTGGCCGATTGCGCCCGGGAATACGGTGCGGTGGCCATTGTAAAGGGTCTGCGTGCCGTGACAGACTTTGAATATGAATTTCAGATGGCTTTGACCAATAAAAAGCTGAACCCGGAGCTGGAAACGCTCTTTTTGAATACCAACGCCAAATATATGTTTCTTTCCTCCAGTATCGTGAAAGAAGTGGGCAAAAACGGAGCGGATATTTCGGAATTTGTGCATCCGGCGGTAGTGAAGGATATCCAAGAAGCAATTAACCGAAAAAAAGGAGAACAATAAAATGAAAATCGAAGAAATTTTGATCGCGATGGAAGACCTTTTGGAAGATGCTTGGAACCTGCCGATGACCGGCGGTAAGCGGGTGGTTAGTGCCAACGAACTTTTAGATCTGATTACCGATCTGCGTGCTTCCCTGCCAGAAGAGATCCGGGAGTGCCGCGAACTGCTCTCCAAGCGGGATCAGATTATTCTGAAGGGCCGGGAAGATGCCCAGTTGGCAATTGATACTGCCCGGGCTCAGGCCAATAAAATGGTTAGCAAAGAGGCTGTTTTGATCGAAGCCCAGCAGGAAGCCCAACGGGTGATCAACCAGGCCCAGGAAAAGGCGAAGGAAATGCGTGCCGCCACCGTGGAGTATTGCGACAGCATTCTGGCCCGGACCTCCGAGCTTTTGACCAAGAGCACCCAGGCCGTGGAAGAAACCCGCAAAACCATCAAAAAACCCAAAGAGGCTAAGGAAGCCCAAGAAGCATGAAAAAAGAACGCATTTATGCCCTGGACTGGATCCGGGGCATTGCCCTTTTAGGAATGATTTTACATCACGCCCTGTTTGCGGTAGAGCAGATTTCGTACCTTTTTAACGAGCCTGTTGAATTTGCCTTTTTGCAGGGTTGGGGCTTTTGGACCCTGCAGGAAATCTTTGTGGCGGGCTTTTTGCTGATCAGCGGTATCTGCACCGCCTTTTCACGCAACGTATTGCGGCGGGGGCTGATCATCAGCGCCGGGGCGGCGGTCATCACTCTGGTGACCGGGGTTTTGCTGCCGGCGGTGGGGGTAACGGGTCTGGAGATCTGGTTCGGAATTTTGCATATGTTTGGCCTTTCGATGCTGCTTTATGCTTTGCTGAGCCACCCCAAAAAAGGGGTATCCATCGCAACGGCAGTGGTGCTGTTCGTGGTTTATCTGATGGCGGTTACCCTGCGGGGGACCGATTATGCCTATTGGGTTAATACCATTATGGGCTTCCCCTTTGAAGGGTTTTATTCTGCTGATTATTATCCGCTATTTCCCTATATTTTGCTATTTTTTGCCGGCGCCAGATTGGGGCCTCTTGTGAGGGAACACTGCCTTCCGGCGAAATTTTACACCGCCAGGATCAAACCTCTGGAATGGATTGGCCGCCATTCCCTGCTGATCTATCTTTTGCACCAGCCTCTGATCTTCGGCATCGTGGGTTTGATCTATTATCTTAAATAATGAAGCCCCGCCATCGTTTGAACGATGGCGGGTTCTCTTTTGTAAAGAGGGCCAAAAGAGGTTCCCCCTCCCCGGTGGACTAATCATATTTTTTACGTTTTGCCAGACTAAAAAACAAGGATCCCGAAGGATCCTTGTTTTTTATTTTGTTTATTCAACCGTGGCTTGTGCCTGCAGCATTCTGACAACGTCAGCAATGTTGATTACGCCGTTGCCGGAGTAATCGGCATTGGCTTCCACGATACGATCGGGATACTGAACCAGATAACGCATTACTGCGGTAATATCGGGCATCGCAAAGGTGCCGTCGCCGGAGGCATCACCGGCAATCTTTGCAACGGAGTTCATAGCGATGTTTGCTTCGGTGAAGACGTATTCTTCCATCTCGGCATCGGTCAACAGTTCATTGTTGATGAAGAAGTAACCTGTTTCGGTCTTCACTTCGCCAAGAACTTTACCTTCGTTGTTGGTGAGATAATCCTTACCGTCCAGGATAACGGGAATGGGAGCCAGGTCGTCAACATCGGCGATCATCGTCTGACCGTTTTTCACAGTCCAAACATCCCCCAGGTTATTCAACTTAGAAGCGGCCTTACCATTGGCAAAGTCTTCAGCGCTTACAGTTTC
>JAZOXD010000212.1:0-15083 GCA_045659565.1 Eubacteriales bacterium
TGCACCTCTATGCTCTGGCCGGGCAACCTGATCGTGGCTTCAGACCGTTTCCCGGCCGGGGGCGTTTTCATCTATGCGCTGATGGCGGCAGGCGGCGATTTGGGAGCATCCGTTGCACCACAATTGATTGGCGTGGTAACCGACCTGGCCATTGAAGTGCAGCCCCTCATCGATTTGGCCCATCGGCTGAACCTGGCTCCGGAGCAATTGGGAATGAAAATGGGGATGCTGATCGGGATGCTCTTCCCTCTGGCAGCCGTTCCCCTTTATCTGAAAATGCGAAAGAACGCAAAATAATCCTGTTTCGAAATTTAAAGGTAAATTACCGTTTTTTATGTGTACTTCCTCAAAACTTTTCATTAGAATATAAGCAAAGGAACCTCTCTTTCCTTTTCAAGAAATAAAATCACGAGGAGAAGCCATGAATAGCATATCGAAAATGAATTTGAAAGAAAAAATAGAATTTCTGCGCGAAAACCCTGTTTTCTGGTCCCGTTTGGGCTATGAACTTGAACGTGGCGGCTGGGAAGCGCACGTGATGCACGCCAAACGGCATAAAGCCCTTTATGAAAAAGGCATTAAGATTCATTCCAGCATCATCCCCAGCGGCTGGATAGGACCCGAACAGTATGACTATACCGACACCGATCGGTATCTCGATCTTCTTTTTTCCACCTGCCCCGACGTTATTTTTCTGCCTCGAGTTAAGTTGAACGTGCCGGAAGGTTGGTGCGAAGCCCACCCCGATGACGTATTCGTTTACGGATGCGGGCCCCGCTCGGCAGAGGATATCCGCGCTATGATCGGCACCCCTGCCCATGGCTCCCACCCCTTTAAAGAAACAGATATGATTGCCCAGCAAAGTTTCTTCTCCCAACAATGGATCGACGACGCTTGCGAAACTCTGCGCCGTTTCATTGAGCACGTAGAGGCTTCCCCCTGGGCAGACAGAATCCTTGGCTATCATCTGGCCTACGGCACCTCCGGCGAAACCACCCAATGGGGAACCTGGAACCCTGATCCCTTCCACAAGGGGGATTACGGCATCAATGCCACCAAGGCCTTTATTGAATATGCCGCCCAACGGGGAAAAGATTACCAATGTGTGCCCCCCATTGAAGCCCGATTCCATATTGAAGAGGGCGGAACTCCCCAAAAATTCCACATCGGCACCCCCACCCTGGATCAACTCTTTTTCCACAAACCCGAGGACGAGGCCGCCGTTGTGTATTCTCACTTCGTCCGTGACGGGGACATTGAGGCTTTAGACACCTTCTGCAAAGTGGCGAAAGGCATGGTGCCGCATAAATTGATCGGCGGATTTTACGGCTATATTACCGAGCCCACCTCCTGCGCCAATATGCAACACACCGGCTATGAACGGTTGCTCAATTCCCCCTATATTGATTTTGTGGCCAGCCCCAAGGGTTACACCCGGGTAGGCCCCACCGACCCCGGTTTCGGCCATGCCGTGCCCAATTCGGTGAGCCGTAAGAAAATCTTTATGGATGAACTGGATAACCGCACCCATCTTTGCAAAGCGATTTTGCGCCCCGAACACGATTATCCTGCCAAGAATTTTGACCAGACCCGAGCCGTTTACTGGCGGGAATTTACCCGCAACATTGTTTATCACCAGGGTTATTGGTGGATGGATTTATACGGCGGTTGGCTGGATACCGAAGAAATTCGGAACGAAGTTATGCTTTTGAACGAAACTTCAAAGCAACTTTTTCTTGAAAAAGAAACCCATAAAAGCGTTGCCCGTGTTCTGTTACTGGTTAACGAAGAAGTGATGCACCGTATGCGCCCCAATTTTGAACTTCATCGGGATACCATTCACCATACGGGATCTACCTTTAAAGAAAGCGGCGTACCCGTGGATTACTTCCGTGTGGCAGATCTGAAGGATCTGGATCTTTCTCAATATAAGATGATCGTTTTCATGAACGATTTTTATGAAGACCCGGCCGAAGTGCAGGAACTTTTGAAAAAAGCCGCGCCCGATTGCCACATTATCTGGAATTATGCGGCGGGCATTATGGGCAAGAAAAACGGCGGTTTTGGGCCCAAAGAGGTTCAGAATCTTACAGGATTTTCCATCGGGGAATATCCCTATGGGGCTTTGCCGGAACATTCGGAACCCTCCTACCCCATTCTTTACATTGAAGAGGAAGAGGGGATCACCCCCTTGGCGTATTATTCCGATGGGCGGATCAAGTTGGCCAAGCGGCAAGGGGCCGACGGCCGCACCCATATCCTTTCTGCCATGCCCGGGGATCTGACCCCCGAAACTGCCCAAAGCCTGTTAAAAGAGGCGGGGATACATCTTTACACCGCACCCTATTGCACCGTGCATACGGATAACCGCTTTATCTACGTGCTTTCTCAAAAGAAACAGCAGGTACAAATCAATCTGCCCGAACCCACCACCTGCCGAAACGTATTTACAGGGGAAGTTTTTGAAAATGCCGAAACCATTACCCTGGATATGGAAGAAGGCACTTGTGTATTCCTGAAGTACGTCAGATAATCGCTATATTAACAAGGAGAAAATCATGAAACACCAAGCTTTGCAATCCCCCGATTGGCTTATTCGTAATGCCGTCTATCAGATCAACCCCAGAACCTTTTCACCCCAGGGAACTTTAAAGGCGGTTATCGAAGAACTGCCCTATTTAAAATCCATGGGCTTCCATATCATTTATCTTTGCCCCTTTTTTGAAGAGGACCCCAGCACCGATCGGGCCAATTGGAGTGTGCGCCAGAAAAAATCCGAAACCGAAAATCCGAAAAACCCTTATCGGATGAACGATTATTTTGCTGTTGACGAAGAATACGGCACGATGCAGGACCTGGCGGCGTTGATTCAAAAAGCCCACAGCCTGGATATGAAGATCCTGCTGGATGTGGTCTATGCCCACATCGGCCCCAATGCGCCCATCATTCAGCGGCATCCTGAATTTGTGCAACAAAATCCGGACGGAACCTTTATCTGCACCAAATGGAATTTCCCCAAGTTTGATTATCGTTGCGAGGGTCTGCGGGAGTATCTTTATTGCAATATGGTCTATTATATCGCCGTTTTGGACGTTGACGGCTTCCGTTGCGACGTGGGAGATCTGGTTCCCGTGGATTTTTGGAAAGAGGCACGTCGCAGAATGAAGGCGGTAAAAGCGGATTCCGTTTTGATCAACGAAGGAAAAAATTACGACTCTTTGACCATTGCCTTTGATTCCTCCTATTGCTTTGCCTGGCACGAACTTTTACGCAAGGTTTATTGCGAAGGGGAATCCGCCAAAGAGTTAAAAATCTTTTCGGAAGAACTGACCGCCCTGATGCCTGACGGCGCCCACATTTTACGGGATATGGAAAACCACGATACCGTTACCGACTGGGACGGCAGAACCGAAAAGATCATTGGCCACCGAGGGATGGAACAAATTCTGGCCTTCAATTATCTTCTGGACGGAATCCCGATGATCTATTGCGGAAACGAGTTGGCTTGCACGGCCCATCTGAGTATGTTTGCAAACCGTTTTTACCCCGGCAAATTTGAGGTGACCGACCGTAGCAAGAAAAACACGCCCGAAGCCTTGGAGCGGCAGGAATTTATTCAAAAGATGAATCGGATGACGCAGGAAAGCGATCTTCTGGCTTACGGAAAAACCCAATGGATCGATTCGGATCACGAAAATATCACTATCTTCAAGCGTATTTTGGGTGATGAAGAATTGATTTTCATCGGGAACACCGGGAACCGTGAAATTACTCACACCGCCTCCTTCCTTTCGGAATATCAGAACCGCATCTTTGGCGGCGGTATTCTTGAAGGAGAAACTTTAACCCTGGCGCCCTATGATTATTTTGTGGCTGTAAAATGATAAAAAAACGGAGTTGATTCCTTGGAATCAACTCCGTTTTTTCAGTTTTCTTTATTTTCTTTGGCGGCGGCCAGTTTATGTTTGCGCCGTTCCTTTACCTCAATGGGCATAGGCTTGATTTCGCCGGCAGACTGCAGAGCCTGACGGGTAAGCAAGGGGCCAACCAATTCATAAATCAGCACGGCAAAGAGGGTGATATTCCGGATCAGGCGACCCTGATCCCCCAGCTGCATTGCGGTAGCGCACATTCCCAAAGCCACACCGGCCTGGGGCAGCAAGGTGATCCCCAAATATTTGCAGATGGCGGGGGAACACTTGGTAGCCACAGCACTGCCCATGGCACCAAAATATTTGCCCAAAGAGCGGAAAATGATATAAACTGCGCCAATACCAATAATGGCCAGATCAGTGAACACGCTCAATTCCAATTCCGCACCGCTGATCACGAAGAACAGGGCGAACAGAGGGGACGTCCATTTATCGGAAGCGGACATCAGATCTTCGGAAAGGGGGCAAATGTTACAGAACACGGTGCCCAGCATCATACATACCAGCAAAGAGGAGAAATGGATATGAACGGGGCCGATATGGAAGTTCAGCATAGAAAGGGATGCGGTTAAGAACACCAGGGCAATGGTCATATTCAAGCGGTTGGTGTTGGAGTTAAACAGTTTTTCCAATTGGGTAAGCAACCAGCCCATTACTGCGCCCAGCAGCAAGGAACAAACGATCTCTACCAGGGGGTTCAGCAGGATGGAAGCCAGATCCAAAGAGCCGCTGACCATGGTCTTGGCGATGCCAAAGGATACGGCAAACACCACCAGACCCACCGCATCGTCCAAAGCAACAATGGGCAACAAGAGTTTGGTAAGGGGGCCCTTCGCCTTATACTGCCGTACCACCATCAGAGTGGCGGCGGGGGCAGTAGCCGTTGCAATAGCGCCCAGGGTGATGGCTTGGGGAATTGTCAACTTGTCCGGAGCGATCAGGTGGATCACCAGCAAAGCACCATCCACCAGCAAAGCGGCCACAAACGCTTGGACGATACCGATGACCAGGGCCTGTTTGCCCGTTTTCTTCAATTCATTCAAGCGAAACTCGTTGCCGATGGAAAAGGCGATAAAGCCCAAGGCAACGTCGGAAACCATCGAAAGGCTTTCCACGGCTTCGTGGGTAGAAAAGCCCAAGCCGTTCCAGCCCAGAGCCCCCAGGCAATAGGGGCCTACCAGCACACCGGCGATCAGATAAGCCGTTACCGAAGGTAATTTAAGAGGCTTAAACAGCCGGGTCATCAAAAGCCCTGCCAAAAGGGCCACAGACACAGATAATAACGTATTCAAGGAACCAACCTTCTTTCAAATATCATACCGACATATCATAACAAAATAATCCGGTTTTGTAAAGAACTATTTCCGTTCTTTTGTCGCCTTTTTTCGTTGTTTTTCACCATCTCAAAAATTTCTGCGTATGTTGTATCAGAGGATATAAAAAGGGAGATAATAACAATAACAACAGCGAAAGGACATAAACCGATGATCAAACGAGGAGATATTTATTATGCCGATCTCTCGCCGGTTGTGGGCAGCGAGCAAGGCGGCTTACGGCCGGTTCTGATCGTTCAAAATGATATCGGCAACCGATACAGTCCTACGGTGATTGCCGCAGCCATCACCAGCAAGATTGATAAAACCAAGTTGCCCACCCATATCCACATTGAGGAATCCTGCGGCCTGCAGCGCAAATCCATGATCCTTTTAGAGCAGGTGCGCACCCTGGATAAAATGCGTCTGCGCGAGAAAATGGGCCACATCAGCCCGGATACCATGGAGCAGGTGGATAAAGGCCTGCAGGTGAGCCTGGGACTTTAATGTCGAAAGATTAAAAGAAAATTAAATCGGCGGCGGTTTTATTGCAGAAAGGATGAAAATCCGCTATACTAAAGTGGTACTATTATGAATATGGAGGAATTCCAATGAGTGAATATATTCTGAGCTGCTGCTCCACCGCCGATCTTTCTGCCGAGCATTTTGAGGCCATAAAGGTTCCTTATCTCTGCTTTAACTACGAGATGGACGGCAAGATCTATACCGACGATCTGGGCAAATCCATTTCCTTTGAGGATTTTTACCGCAAGATGCAAGAGGGTGCCATGACCCGCACCTCACAACCCAATGCTGAACATTATTCCGCATTCTTTCGCCCCTTTTTAGAGGCAGGAAAGGATATTTTGCATATCTGCTTATCCTCCGGTCTTTCCGGTGCCTCTAATTCCTGCCGCATTGCCGCCGAGGAATTAAGAGAAGAATTCCCTGATCGCAAGCTTTACATTGTGGATTCCCTGGGCGCATCCTCCGGCTTCGGCCTCATTGTTCAAACTTTGGCCGATCTGCGGGACGAGGGCAAGACCATTGAAGAGGTTTATAACTGGGCCGAAGCCCATAAGAAGGAAATGCACCATTGGTTTTTCTCCACCGACCTGACCTTCTATGTGCGGGGCGGACGGATCTCCAAGGCCAGCGGTTGGTTCGGCACCGTTTTGAACATCTGCCCCCTTCTGAACATGGATCACGAAGGGCATCTGGTGCCCCGCAAGAAGTTAGGGGGAAAGAAGGCCGTGATCAAAGACATTGTGGAAGAAATGGTGGCCCACGCCCAAAAGGGCTCCGACTACGACGGGCGGGTATACTTAAGCCATTCTGCCTGTTACGAAGATGCCAAGGAAGTGGCCGAACTGGTGAAGGCCACCTTCCCCCATCTGAAGGAAGAACCCTTGATCAACAACATCGGCACCACCATCGGCAGCCACACCGGCCCGGGTACCGTTGCCCTCTTCTTCTGGGGAAGTGAACGAGTAAACTGATTTCCATACCAAAAAATAAAGACCTGGAATTATTCCAGGTCTTTTTCATTTTAATAACCAAGGGGTTCATTTACCAAAATCACAACCATTCGGCCGGGCTTCCGCTGGGGGCCGCTGACCAGATAATTGCAACAAATGCGTCCTTCACTGTGGCAACCGCCAAAGCCACTTTCCGGCTCCACACAAATACCCTTTTCACGGCAATAGGTGTTGCAAGAAAGGCGCTGCGTATTTTTAGGAGCAGCAACGGTTTTAATGCGTTTTAAGCCCGCTTCCACATCGGGAACAATCTTATTGATTCCCACCACCATAAACACCTTTTCCGGGCCAAAGGCAATGGCGGCAATCCGGTTACAATTGCCATCCACATTCACCAGCTCGCCCTGTTCGGTAAGGGCATTAGCGGAGCAAAAATAGGCATCGGCAGCGAAGGTATCCCGATAAACCTGCTGTACCTCCTCCGGTGTGATACCGGGGCGGGCCCGATCCAAAAAGCGATAATAGCCGCTTCTTAAAAGGTCCATTACCCCCGCATCCTGCAAGCTCATGGAACCGCCGCAGCTGACCACACTGTCCCGGGGCAACAGTTCCTTAATCAAAGGCACCACCTGGTCGGCGGTTTCTACCGTATGCGCCTCGATCCGGTTGCGGTTCAACGCATCGACAATTTTTTTAAGTTCCATTTTTATTCCTCCAAAAATCGGTCCAGTTCCGAAGCATCCGCCGCAATTACGGCGCCGGCTTCCTCTAAAATTCTACGGCTTTGATGCCCCTTGGGGATCAACACACAGGGCGCACCCAGTTTTTGCGCCATCTGCCAATCGGAGGTCAGGTCCCCCACCAAAAGAGCTTCTGTGGGAGAAATCCCCGCCTCCTTCAAATAAGCGGCAACAGCTTCGCCCTTGCCCCCCAAGGAACGGTCCTCCCGACCGACGATTTTTTCAAAATAGGGCAAAATTTCCCGCTCCGCTGCCTGTTCCATCAGCACCTGATGATGCAGGGAGGAAAACAGCATCTGCCGGATGCCCCTTTGATGAAAGCGGATCAATGCCGCTCGGGCTTCCGGAAAGATGGGGCGTTCAAATTGAGCGCAATCCCGCTGAAATTCCTCGGAAAGCACCTCGATCGGCTCAGCCTGTACATTTACCCCCACACTTTCATAAAAGCGTTCCAGAGGCATTATCAGATTTTCGACATACCATTCTGCCGTGATCGGCGGTAGTCCCCGCCGCCCTAACATCAGGTTCACCGCGCCCACCGCGGCGCCCGCATCATCCAACAGGGTGCCGTTGAAGTCCCATACGATTGCCTTGATCATTGATTATCCTCATTTCAATGGAAAAAAAGACCGAAGGAACCCCTTCGGTCTTTTTATTCGTGTTCTTACTTGTCCAGATTGTATCTCTTCTTAAATCTGTCAACCCGTCCGCCGGTATCAACCAGCTTCTGTTTGCCAGTAAAGAAAGGATGGCACTTGGAGCAGATTTCAACCTTGATCTCGCTCTTGGTGGAGCGGGTTTCGAAGGTATTACCGCAAGCGCACTTTACTACGCAAGTATCGTAATTAGGATGAATTCCTTCTCTCATTCTATTCACCTCGTTTTCGATAATTTTTCATTATTACCTTGATATACTAACACACATTCATTCTAAAATCAAGCATTTTTTTAAAAAACTTGAATTTTTTACGCAGCCGGTGTGGGCATCGTCACTGTTGTGCGGTTCAGGAGCTCCTGCGGGACGGTTGCATTGAATTGATAGACCGCCTGGAAATATTCGTTATTATTCACCGGACGGGCAGTACCGCTGACATAAACATCCCGGTTGTGCTTGATCAACCCCATAGAACTGTGTCCCATGGAAACATCATAAACCTCGGTGGCGATCTGGGTGGGGGTTTTGATGACCGCTTCGCCATTCCCCAGCTGCTGATTTTCATTATTCCCCCAAACATAAAGCACCCCGGAGGCCGTTAAGGCAGCACAGGAATCAGCGTGGACAGAGATTTTATCAACCCCTTCCAGAATACGGATATAGCTGGCATATTCCCGCCCGTCGCCGGTGCCCAGCTGACCCAATTGATTACGGCCCGCCACAAAAACATCGCCGTTTTTAGTCAGTACAACGCTGAAGTAGCGCCCGGCCTGGGCCTGCTTCACACCGCTCATCAATTTGATTGGGGTAATACTTTGGGCGGTGGTGCGGTTCCCCATTTCAGAATAGCTGTTGTCCCCAAATCCATAAAGGTTGCCATAGGCATCCACCACCAGAACATGGGTTTCGCTGACCGAAACGGAGGCCACGTTTTCCAAAATCTTTACCCCTTCCAGCCGGTTCCGTTCGGTGCCGTCCCCCAGCTGACCCAACGCATTATAGCCGGCGGAATAAAGATCTCCGTTTTCCACATAGAAAAGGTTATTTTCGTTCGCATTTACAAAACTGCAGTTCCGGCTGAAAAGTTCGTTTTCAAAGGTGGTATCGTCCTTTTCATAAGTCAGGTATTCATAAGCCCCCTGCAAACGAAGCACTCCTTTTTGGCTGAGCACCGCCAAAAAATCACCCTCGCCGGAAACCTGCATAGTATCCCGGAAGGAAAGCCCCCGATCATAGGTCAGTACCTTAATGGTTTCCCCCTTATCGTTGGTCTGGGTGGTTTCCTGCTCCAGATAGCCGTAAATATTGTTTTCGCCGGTCTTGATATAATAGTTATCCCCGGTCGCATAAATTTCTTTCGGTAACAGAGGATACGCCTTCTGGGCATCCTTTTTAACGGCAGTTTGGTATGCATCCACCGGAGAACTGTCATCTAAAAAGGCGCCGATTTTGCGGCTTTCTGTCAAATTTAATATAGAAAGAGTAAGCCCCAACACCGCAAACACGGCGGTGGCCACCAAATAAAGGCGTCGCATTGCCTTGATCTTTTTGCGGGATTTCAGACTTTTTTTACGCAGGCTTTGCATCAGCATCACCAGCAAAAGCACCAGAAAAATTCCGGCAAAGCCAAAACTGATCCATCCGAATTGTTGCAGCATCAGGATTCACCACCTTTCACAGTTGCCATCTCCCGGAACTTGCCGCCGTTGGAATTGCCCAAGCGGCCGTCCCGTTGGTCACCGGTGGCCAACAATTTTCCGTCGGTGGAAAGCAACATACTGACCTGACCGTCGGTGCTGACAGCGGCGGCCTTGCGGTAAACCACCTCCGGCAACGAAGCAGTCACACTCCCAGCCCCCAATTGCCCCAGTCGGTTATCGCCCCAGGCATAAAGGGTTTCGTTCAAAAAGGCAAAGGCACAACTACCATCCGCCACGATCCCGGTCATATTGGCCGGCAAGCCTTCCACCTGATAAAAGGTGTTCCGTTTGATTTCCGGCAAGGATTCTTCCTTCTTTTCCTCTTTTTTCTCTTCTTGTTTTTCTTCACCTTCGGCAGGGGGCGGGGCTACAGGAGCCTCCCGCTCTTCCACCCGCCCCAGCTGACCCAGAGCATCGCTGCCGGCGCTCCAAACAGTGCCGTCTTGCTTCAGAAGTAGGACAAAAACATCCCCCATGGCCACAGAGGCGCACCCTTCGGCAATCTTCACCGGGTTCCCTTGAGCCTCCCGATGACCCAGACCGAACTGGCCGTAAGCATTATTGCCCAAAGCATAAACCGCGCCATTATTTAATCGGTAGCAAACAGAACGGGCAGAAACCACCACTTGGGCCACGTCGCCCGCCAGGCGGGTATTGGTATTGCTCACCTTTTCAGCGGCCTGACCCAACTGCTGATAGCGATTCAGGCCCACCATATAAAGATTGCCGCTACTCTTGAGAATTCCGGCGGCGGTGGCGGAAAGGGAAAAATCAGCCACATCCCGCTCCAGGACCACAAACTGATCCACCCAGGCGGCTTCCTGGCCGTAAACCAAGCCATTGGCATTATTCCCTTTTCCGTACAGGGTACCGTCAGTGGTCAACAGATAACAGGTATTGCCCTCCAGAGCAACCTTTTTTACATTTTGGTACAGTACACCGGTTTCGTCGGGTGCCAGTAAGGAGATGGCACCCCAGCCATAAAGCTTGCCGGTTTTGGTAACAGTAAAGCTGCCACCATTGGTGCTGAAAACACTTTGCACCGCTTCCGGCACGGTGGATTGGGTGATCAGCGTCACCTGCTGATTCCCAGCCGAAAGTTCTTCTTCATGGGCTTTATTTTCAAAATAAAGACTTAACCGGGTGCCAAGGATTGCGCCCCCCACGATCAGGGCCAACCCACCCAACAGCAAGCCGGTGGCCAGGGGTGAAATCCCCATCACCTTTCGCAGCACCACCTTCAAGGGGTTGGTTTCGCCGGTAACCCCTTTGGCATTGGGCAAACAACAAACCACAATTACACCCAAAAGGCCCAGCCAAAAGCCCAACCAGCCCCATCTGCGTCTTCTGCCCTTCAGTTCAGCGATCTGAACCGCCAGAAAAACACAGGTCACGGTATAAAAATATAATAGAATCAAACCTATGATCAAGCCGTATTCCAGCATTATCAATCCTCCTATTCAACCTCTTCCAAAACCGTCACAGGGAAGCTGACGGTTACGATGGTTCCCACATTCTGGGTACTTTCAATCTCCAACGAGCCGCCATGCAGCTTCATAATCTCGTCGGAAACACCCAAGCCGATGCCGCTGCCCCGCTTTTGAGAACGACCCTTATAAAACATATCCTTGATATGGGGCAGATCCTCCGGGCTGATCCCCTCGCCGTGATCCTGGATGATAAACAGTGCTTTATCCTCCTTGACCCGGGCGGCGATTTCGATCCGGCCGCCTTTGTGGGAATGCTTGATAGCATTATCTATAATATTGAAGAAAACCTGCTTGACCCGGTCCTTATCCACCAGAGCGGGGATACTGTCTTCCTCGGGTACGTATTCAATGATAACCTCTTCGCTTTTGGCCCGTTCGCTCATCATAAATACCGTTTCTTCAAATTCCGCCAACAGGTCGCATTGCTCTACGCTGAGTTTCAGGCTATCGTTCTGAATACGGGACATATCCAGAAGTTCTTCCACCATTTTGGAAAGACGCTCGGTTTCGCTATAAATAATCTCCACCCCCCGGCGGGTGGTGGCATCCATACTCTCGCCTCCGGCCAGCATGGTTTCGGTCCAGCCCCGGATGGCGGTGAGGGGGGTACGCAGTTCGTGAGAGATGGAAGAAATAAATTCATTTTTCAGTTTTTCCGTTTGTGACAGTTCTTCAGCCATCATATTGATGGTTTGGGAAAGTTCGCCGATCTCATCGTTTTTATCCACATTCGGTACCCGAGCGGTCATATTCCCCTTGGCAATTTCTTTGGCAGTTTCGTTAATATAGCCCACGGGCAACACGATGGATTTGATAAAATAGCTTCCGGTAAAGGCGGTGAGCAAAATAATGCAAAGGCCAATGCTTACAATAATAAAATTAATATTATTCAACGCCTCGTCCACCTGTTCCAGAGAACTCATCATCCGCATCGTCCCCACCAGGATTCCTTCTTCGGTATACAGCGGTTGAGAAACGCTGACCACCCGCTCATCGGAAAGGGCGTGGAAGCCAACCCAATTGGCAGATTTTCCGTTACGGGCCTGAAGCAGGTCCGGGGTTTCGGTAACCTCGGTAATCTCGAAGCCGGTGGAGGAGTACACAGCGCTGCCGTTTACGGTCATCACCTGCATTTCCATAATGCTCTTGTCTTCAAAATCCTGCACCATCGCCATCAGCCCGGCGTTCACATCCTTATACTGGGGATAAATATACCGTTCAAAATACTTGGTCATATATTCCCCGCTGGCGGTAAGTGTGCCAATACAATCGGAATAATAGAAATTCTTTACCAATGCGCCCACAATGGCCAACGCCAGAATCACCACCACCAGTGTAACGCCAAAAATATTGATCAGCCAACGACGGGTGATACCGGTATAAACATAGGTACGGATCACGTGGATCCATTTCAGAAAATGCTCCCAACTGCGAAGGGCAAACTGCTTTATATTATTGAATAATGTCTGCAGTTTTTCTTTCATCATTCATTGCCCCAACGGTAGCCATAGCCCCAGACCGTTTGCACATAAACCGGCTTGGAGGGATCGTCTTCAATCTTCATTCTCAGGCGGCGGATGTTTACATCCACAATCTTGTGGCGATCCCCGCCGAAGCTGTCGCCCCAGACCGTTTTAAAAATCTCTTCCCGCGAGAAGGCCTTGCCGGTATTTTCCAAAAAATGGCGCATCAGCTGGAACTCCACCTGAGTTACATCAATTTTTTGGCCGTTCTTTTCCAGGCGGCGGCTTTTATGGTTCAGCACAAAAGGACCGTCCTTGATCTCGTCGCTGTTTTCCTGGGCGATGCCCTTCATCATCTGTACCCGACGGTAAAGGCCGTCCACCCGCACCACCAACTCCAAAGGAGAAAAAGGCTTGGCAACATAATCGTCCGCCCCATTCATCAGGCCGGCGATCTTATCGTTTTCCTGGGCCTTGGCGGTCAGCATAATGATGCCTACCTTTTGATTGGAGGCCCGGATGGTCTTGCAGACCTCCAAGCCGTCGATGCCGGGCAACATCACATCCAGTACCGCCACATCGATATCGCTGTTCTGATCAAACAGTTCCAATGCATCCTCACCGGTGGCGGCTTCCAAGGTTTCATAGCCAGCCCGACGCAGGTTCAATACCACACATTCGCGGATGGCAGTTTCATCTTCCAGAACCAAAACTTTCTTCATTTCTTTGTCTCCCATTATTAAGTAATCACATCGAATAAACCGAATACTTCTAAATAGTCAATTCCAAGGGAATTTTCCGGTTGGCACAGCACCAGATAAATATGGTCACTGTCGGTATATAGGCGGCGCCAGCCCTCGTTCCCCAGTTCCGGGGAATATTCGCCGTTTCCGCAGACACGGATGGTGAAAAAGAGTTCGCCGGTTTCCATATTCTTAAATTCAAAGGAACGGTCTGCATCCAAAGAACGCTCCACCGTTACCCGGCCAAGCCAATCGTTCCCCCAGGCTACTGTGAATTTTTCGTTGGCATCCACAAAGGAATAAGACATTGCATAAAGAGTGCGGCCGTCAAATTGGCTCCATTGCACCAGATAAAGATTTTCCGGCAAACCGTTGCGGTAATACGCAGGCAACGCCATTTGTGCCGGAACCTCGGGGATTTCATCGCCGTTCACATCCTGACAGGTAACACCGGTGCTGCGCCAGATGGGGGTATTCAGCTGGGTCAGCAGTTCGTTGGTCAGCCGCCCTTGCTCATTAATCGCCAGCACCTCGGTTCCATACAAGCCTTCCTCCAGTTGTTCATCGATATAAACCGCAGGATCTCCAGCGGAGGTTTTCCCCGGAAGGATGCTCAAATAAGAGGTTACACGGCTATTCATGGTTACGGTATTAATCAGAGCGATTTCCCCTTCGGATTCCCCTACCAGCGCAGCGGTAACTGCCTTTGTGGCGGAATTTCGGTTGAGCACCACCAGATAGCTTTTCCCCGCCCCTTCCAGCAGCGTCATTTGGCTGAACAGGCCGGTAAATTTACTGATAGCCTCGCCTTTTTCCATCGCATAGACCTCGTAACTGCTATCGCTGTCGGAAAGGTATTGCCAGCCCACAATAATCTCGGAAAGGCCATCACCGTCCAGATCACCAAAGGCCACCCGGCTGATGGAAGCGGCATCACTTTTACCCCGGCCCAAAATATGCCAGGAATCCTGCCGATTTTCCAAGGCCAGAAAACCAAGCCCACCGGCGGTTTTATAAAAGCAAACCCCTTCGGTAACCTGATCACCGTTAAGGTCCACCGGAATAATCCCTGTTCGGTAGGAGCCGGATTGGGGATACACCAGCTCATAATCCCCCAAAACGCTTTTCAGGGTTTTGGTCAGGGCCTGGCGGCTGGTACTCAAGGCGGGGGGTGTCAGCATTCCGGAAAGTTCGCCGGTAAACACCGAGCAGGAACTGGAAAAAAGCAACACCGCCGCCAATAAAATTGTCATCAGCGTTTTTCGCTTCATCTGTTTTTTCCTTTTAAATTTGAATAAAGTCATACGTAATTATTATACTAATATATATTGCAAATTGCAAGTTTTCAAGAAAAATAAAAAAGGTATTTACTTTTTAAAAAACATGGTGTATAATATTTGAGCGTTATGACCGAAGCTTAGGAATACGCTATTCACCGAACGGTTCCTCAGCCCCGGCCGGAGCAATAAAATTATGAAAGGTGAAAACGAACATGCTGAAGAAAGAAACCAAGAATTCCGTTATCGAAGCAAACAAGCTGCACGAGAAGGACACCGGTTCTCCCGAAGT
>JAZOXD010000213.1:0-11492 GCA_045659565.1 Eubacteriales bacterium
TATAGGCCCAGGTCACTGCGCTCTTGTACCAGGCCTGCTTCAGGTCGGTAAAGGGCGTGCTTGCGCCCACCGCCGGGGAACCGGCGGAGCGGTAAAGGATGGTGACCAGCATGGCCCGCTCGGCCGAGCCCTCGGGCGAGAACTTACCGGCGCCGGTGCCGTTCATCAGACCTTGGGCGGTAGCCCATTCGATATCGGCTTTGGCCCAATGCTTTTTGGAAACATCCTGATATTCCGCAGCAGAGGCCATGGTCAGGCTGCCCAACATCATCGCCAAAACCAACAGGATTGAGATGATTCTTTTGGTAAATTTCATAAAAATACCCCCATTTCTTAATATTTTTATTATATATAATAAAAAACCGAATGTCAATTAAAAAGAAAAGTGACTACCACTTTTTATCGGATGTGATAAAACGGTAGCCACTTTATTATTCTTTGTTATTTTTAATTTTCTGCGTTCCGTGCCGGTTTGATCTCGCCCGGAAATGACCCAAAAAAGAGTGCGGATTTCGTCAAAATGATCCGAAGCTGTATGTGATACTGCGAAGGTCATTTTGGCGGAAAGCAGAAAATTTTAATCAAAACTCGGCTCTGCTGAGTTTTTTCATTAGAAAAATGGTTAAAGAAAAGCGGCTACTGTTTTGATCCATTGAGAAAAACAGCAGCCACTTTATTATTCTTTGTTATTTTAATTTTCTGCGTTCCGTGCCTTTTTTGGGTTATTTCCCCGCTTGCATTTCGGCGACGGATTCCAGAATCGCATCGCACATATACTCCAGCTGCTCGCCGCTGAGGCCGTAGATGGGCAGATGGGTGAAGCGGTTATTGAACAGTTCTTCGCAAACCGGACAGGTCTTGGCGATCTCTTCCTGGTCATAGCCAAAGGTCTTGAGGATATCGAAATGGAACAGGGGGCCGAAATGGGGAATGTTGGTAACACCCTTTTCGGTGAGTTTGGCCTTCAGGGTCTGCACATCCCCGCCGGCCTTGGCAGGATCGATCTCCAAAAGATAGAGATGATAGGTGGGCACGATCTCCTCGTTGCCCAGATCCTGGGGAATGATGGCAGGGTTGCCGCTCAAACGCTTGGTCACATATTCGGCGGCGGCCTTCCGCTCGGCCAGAATCTTATCGTAACGTTCTACCTGCAGGCGAAGGCCCAGGCCCCGAATTTCGGTGGTAGAGCTGTTCAGAGCAACGAAGGGTTCGTATTTGCCGGGCATGGCGTTTACGTCGTAAAGCCAGTTCTTAATGGGGGTATCAAAATTACAGCCGAAGAAGCGGGAGCGCTTCATATAGGGGCGGAAGGCATCAATGTTGGTGGTCAGGATGCCACCTTCGCCAAAGGAGGTGCAGTTCTTTACTTCGTGGAAGCTGAAGGCACCAAAGTGGCCGATGGTACCCACCATCTTGCCCTTATACATGGCGCCGAAGGCATGGGCCGCATCTTCCAGCACCAGGATATCGTGCTTTTCGGCCAGTTCCATAATGGGATCCATATCCACAGGATAGCCGCCGATATGAACGGGCACAATCATCTTGGTCTTGGGAGTAATCTTCTTGGCCACGTCCTTGGGGTCCATATTGCAGGTCTTGGGATCCAGATCCGCAAACACCAGTTTTGCGCCCACGGCCAAGGGATAAGCCATGGTGGCAATAAAGGTGATGGCGGGCAGGATGACCTCGTCGCCGGCCTGCAGGTTGGCGTATTTATAAGCGATTTCAAAACCGGCGGTACAGTTGGCCACAAAGGCAGAGCCGGTGGTCTTCAGATATTCGTCGCAAGCGGCCTCGGCGGCCTCTACCTGGGGACCCAAGGAAAGCTTGCCCGGAGGAGTGGACAGCGCGTCCAATTTTTCCACCTGGGCTTCTACAGCCTTGACGGCAGCTTCGTATTCAGGGCCCTCGCCCTTCATCATAAAGCGAATCACCGCCATCAGATCTTCTTTATTATAGTTTTCGCCCACAGCGGGCCAGGGGACCCGGGTTTCGCCGGTGTTATAACGGAAGTCGGTGGATTTAGACATAGCGTTTATTCTCCTTTATAAATTTGATCGCAGAGTTTTTGGATCTTTAAGGCCCGTTGAGCCTTGGTATAGTCCGGCTTCCCCGAAAGGATCACCTGACCAAAGGCTTTAAATTGCTTGGTATACATATTCCCGCCCTTGCCGTAATAGGTGCGGGGTTTGCCCACAGTACGGTTCTGGGCGGCTTCGTACCCTTCCTGGGGGGAATAGATATAGCGGAGTTTGCCCCCTTCCACTTGAGAAAGGGTCCCTTCCCCTATCAGACTGCCTGCGGTGCCGTACACCTCCAGGCGGCTGACCGCCGCATCGTCGGGCACGTTAAAGTTTACATCGATATGCCCCAGAATGCCTGTTTCGGAACGGAAGGCGATCACTGCGCTGTCTTCCACTTCGTATTGAAAACTGCGGGTGTCAAAGAAGGCTTTACATTCTGCAATATCCTCGCCCGTCAGTTCGGTAAACAGTTCCATACAGTGAACGGCCAGGTCCATAATGGCGCCACCGCCCCCCAGGGCTTTTTTCTGGCGCCAAGCCCCCGGGATATCGGGATACCAGCAGGAAAATTGCATCCGCACCATATTCACCTGCCCCAGGCCTCCTTCGGCTATCAGCCGCTTGGCGGTAGTGTGCAGGTTATGATAACCCATCATATAACCGATGGAAAACTGTTTCCCTTCATCCTGAAAAGCCTTCAGAAGGGCTTCCCCTTCCTGTGCGTTCAGGGTAATGGGTTTTTCCATAAAAACGTGTTTGCCGTATTTCAGGGCCAACATTGCCTGCCGGTAATGGCAGAATACGGGGGTTGCGATATAAACGGCGTCACACTCCACCGTTTTCAGCATTTCTTCTTCATCGGTGAAGGCATGGGCCACGCCGTATTTGGCGGCCACCCGTTCCACAGCCTCTTTTTGGGTATCCATCACGGCAACCAGTTGGTTGCGGGGATCCAGCAACAGGCCCGGGATCGCGCGACGGTCGGCAATGCCACCTGCGCCGATCACACTCCATTTAATCGTTTTCATAAGGGTTTCCTCTTAAAATGATCGAACATTTTGAAAATTTCCCCTTCGGTCTTCAAGCCGGAGGTGGCGTCGGCAGTACTTAAAGCCATGGCCGCCGCACAGGAAGCGAATTCTAAAATTTCCAGATCGGATCGCCCTTGGTAGATACCATAAAGGGCCCCGGCGCAAAAGGCATCCCCAGCCCCGGTGGTTCCTTTGATCCAATCCTCCGGCAGTTCCAGAGAGGGAACGGTTGTGAGCCCATTGGCGGATGCACAAAGGCTCATAGCCGGCAGATGGATGATGACTTTTTTGCGAACGCCCATTTCCAAAAGCTTTTGAGCAATGGCGGACAGGTTTTCGGGGGTGGGGTCCATTTCTGCCAACTTGCCCGCCTCCAATTCATTCACAATCAGATAGTCGGTATGAGGCAGACAGGGCCGCACCAAGCCATAACGGTCAGAATTTTCGCTAACCAGGTCAATGGAGGTTTCGATCCCCCGGGCAGAGGCTTCTTTTAAAATTTTCAGCCCCTCCCCTTCATCCACCTTTTTCAAAAGCAGAAAATAGGCCAAATGCAACATTTTTGCGGGGAACCGCTCCCAATCGATATGGGCGGCAGTAAGCTCTGCATCTGCGCCGGCATAGGTAAAGAAGGTTCTTTGCCCGCCGGGGATGCTCATCACCTGAGTAAAGCTGGTGGGGGCATCGGTTTCCTTCAAAGCGGAAAGCTCCAACCCTTCCTTTTTCAACAGGTTTTTCAAATAAGCCCCATTATCGTCCTTGCCGATCAGCCCCATGGCATAAACCGGCAGAGCGGGATCGATTTTTTTCAAATCGATCCCCACATTGGGCACGTTCCCGCCGGCGGCGGTCTGTACCCCCAGGATTTTAGTGAGTTCTCCGGCACCGGGATAGGCGGCGATCTCGTTGATCTTATCCACCAAAATAGTGCCGGCAACGGCAATACCGTTTCGTCCACTCATTTTAGTTACACTCCGCTTCCAAGGGACCGGCCAGGTCCTTCAGGAAAAAGAGCTTTCCGGCCAATTTGGGGATATAAGTAGAGGTGATCCAGGGGGTGGTTTCATGGCGCAGGGTCATCCAAAGGGATAAGCCTTGCCATTGCATTCCACGGCCCAACGTGCCGTCGGCACCGCCGATGGCATAATCTGCCTGCATAAACAGACCGGGGCCGATGGTGTTGGCCCGGCAGGGCACCAGAGGAGTTCTGGATTTAAAGCTGGTGAGGGCGTTTTGCTCCACGGTCAGGGGGTGGATCTTGGCGCCGATGCGATAGGGGGCCTTTTCCCATTCGGCAGCGGAGGCATAATCGGCGGCGAAGGTGGGCTCCCAGAAGGCGATATGGCACATTCTGCCAATGCCGTATACCAGCACCAGCTTGGCGCCTTCGGCCTTCAGCTTGGCAATCTTTTCGGGATAGGTGGGCAGGTTTTCCTTGGTGGCAAAGTTCCGCTGATCAGCGGGAACAGTCAGTTCGCCCAAGGGATTGAACAAAGCCTGCTCCATGGCATATTGGAAGGAACCGGGATTATCGGAGGAAAGGGTGTTGCCTTCCCCATCGGCCCATTCATCCATATTAAAGGTGTAAACGTGTTCGCAGGAAATCTTCCAGGCCTTCAAGAAATAAACCACCCATTTATACATTCCCATGGGGCCCACAGGCAGAATGAAAGCGATCTTTTCACCGGCATCCTTGGCTTCCTTGATCTTCAAGGCAATCTCGTGGCCCATATAGGTTTCGAATTCACACAGTTCGTTACACATAACGGGGGTGAAATCCTTGTTCCAATGGGGCTGATGCTGGGTGATGGTTTCGGGTGCGTCGATACAGGCGTCGATTTTGGCAAAATCCCAGCCTGCGGGGTAAAAGCCTTCCAGGGCAGAGCCCTTTACAGTTGAATTAAAATCCATTGTTCTTCTCCTTTTTATGTCATTACGGTAAGTACCGCTTAGTGGTGCCCTTCAGGTAAACCTGGCATTGACGGAAGCCTTCGGCATAATCGGCGCCGCATTGGAAGCCCCGATAACGGCAACAGGTTTTCACCATATCCGGAAAATCAATGTGGTCGTGATCCCGCATCCAAACAATCTGGGATTCGTGGCAATTAAGCATCTCCAGCTTTTGATCAATATAGGGGGTTACATCCACATATTCTGTGGGGTTAAAGTTCACGCCGCAGAGGGTGTCCATATAATAAACAGGCACCATCCGAGCCCGCCCTTCTGTTTCTACGTGGTAGTTGGGCAGGGTGGCGGCAAAGCAGGCATCAAACACCAGCTTGCTGGTAGCGGTATGGTCGGGCATATAGTCGTTGGGATCGTGGGTGATGATAAAATCGGGATCCACCGCCTTGATGACGTTCACCACTTTATCCCGGGCTTCCCGGTTATTATCATAGATCTCCAGATCATCAAAGCCGCCGTAGATCACCTCAAAGCCGCCAATGGCGCCGCTGCGCTGGGCTTCGCCCGCCCGCATTGCGGTGAGTTCATCGGGGGGAATAATCTCGTGACCCAGATTGCCGCTGGAAAGATGGCAAACCACAACACGGTCGCCCCGCTCCTTACATTTCAAGAGCGTTCCGGCACAGGCAATCTCCATATCGTCTGGATGACAGGAAATAACCAAAACGGTATACATAGGAATTCAACTCCTTTTTTTATTTTTATTAATTTCATTATAACAATATAAATCTTGCGTTGGAGTGTAAAATCGGTTATAATATGTATAAAATCAGATAAAGGGGAACCAGCGTGAAAGATAAATTTACACGGGTCAGTTTTGAAAAACTCTTCAACGTAGAAAAGATCATCACCATTTTTTATATGGAATTTTCCAAAAATTTTGCCTATGAGGGCGAAAAGCACGATTTTTGGGAGATGGTTTATGTGGATAAGGGGGAAATGATCTGTACCGCCGATAAAAACCGTTTTGTTTTAAAAAGCGGGGAAATGACCTTTCATAAGCCCAACGAATTCCACAACCTATCCGGGGACAGAAGCGTGGCACCCAACGTGAGCATTATTACCTTTGAATGTAAAAGCCGGGCGATGAACTATTTTGAGGGCAAGATTTTCCGGTTGAGTGCCGAAGAAAAAAGCCTGCTTTCGGAACTTTTCGACGAGGGCCTTTCTTGCTTTAAACTGGTGGACGAGCATAATCCCCTGCTCCAAAATCTGGAAAAGATCCCCGGCGCACCCCTGGGTGCCAGCCAGATGACCAAAAACCTTTTAGAAATCTTTTTGATCAAGCTTTCCCGAACCAAAGAGGTTTTCACCAACAAAATGCGCCGCAGCTACGTGATCGACGGCGTGGATGTTCCCTATAACGTCAAGGAGCTGCTGGATGTGATCCACGCCAATCTTTACGGAAAACTCACCGTTGGGGATCTGGCCGCGGCGGTGGGCAAAAGCGAAAGCACCGTGAAGCAACTGTTTGCCCGTTACCGCAAAAACGGTATTATGAAATATTATAACGAATTAAAAATCAAAGAAGCCAAACGGCTGATCCGGGAGGATCATTTCAATATCACCCAAATCTCCGACGCTCTGCATTTTGACAATCCCCAGTATTTTGCCAAATGCTTCAAGGCCCACACCAAAATGACCCCCAGCGAATATAAGGCCTCTATCCTTCGTTGACAGAACGCCTTTAAAGTGTTAAAATTAATAAAAAACAGGAGGATTGAACTATGGGAAAATGGATACGGGGCGACCTGCACGTTCACACACAAAATTGCAACGACGGCACCCTGCCGGTTGCAGAGATCATCCGGCGAAGCCGGGAATATCTGGATTTTATCGGCATTTCCGGCCACGCCTACGACACCCCTGACTGTATGGAGGGACAATATGCTGAGGTGGTGGAAGCGCGAAAGCTCTTCCCCGATCTTCCGATCTTTCACACCGCTGAACAGAATTTTCCCCTCCAGCGGCACACCATGTTTATTACCCACCCGGATAATGATGAATTTATGCTCCAGCGGCAACTGATCCGCAATTTCCACCGCCAAAACGGCCACGAGGGCCGCGCCGAAGCTCTGCGGGAATTGGAATACGTCAAAGAACATTGGGGTGAGGAGAAAACCTTTATGATCTATAACCACCCGAACGACCCTGACGTGGACTACGAGGATTTCGAAGCAATTGCCGCTGTGAACAACGTATTCAAGGTGATCGCCTGTGTGGATCGGCAGGAGCGCCGGGCCAAGCAGAATTGGGAGATCGGCGAGGAATGGGACCGTCTCCTTTGCAAAGGATTTCGGCTTTTTGCCCGGAACGGTTCCGATTTTCACAAGCATTTCAACGACGGCGGCGAGGATTATCTGCCCGGGGAGTTCGTGCAAGATTATCTCTACGTAGAGGACGTTACCTACGACGAGATCATCAAGGCCTATCGGAACGGGCGTTTCTATTGCACCGTGGGCAACTGCATCACCGAACCCACCTTTACCTGCCACCCGAATCCCGAAAAAGCCGGCCATTATGACCTTCATCTGGCTTTCACAGCCGGAGTGGAAATGGAGCGGGTAGAGATCATCTCCGGCGGGAAGTGTGTTTACGCCACCGATGACGTCCCCAAAAACTTTACCCTGGAAGCCTGCCTGCCCGGCGAAACCTATTTTCGGGTACGGGGCTGGGGAAAGCCCGTGGACCGTAAATATTCCGAGGGCCAATACCAACCCCAGTTTATCCTGAATCCCATCTTTTTGGAGGACTGCCAATGATGCTGATCTGCCCGGTACATACCCCGGAATTTTTGACCGCCCATCACCTGGGAGTGGAGGCCCACATCGGCCGCTACGACCAAGAGCCCGGTTGGGAGCAATATATTCCCTTTGTGGGCGGGGTTCATCTTCCCTATCGGGGACTGAATCTGGCCGCCCTGGACGATGAACTCCGCAACCATTCTATCCAAGCGGTGAAGGACGCCATGGACGAGGGCTGCCGCTATCCCGTGGATCGGATGGTGATGCACTCCATGGGCATCCAATATAAAAAAGGCGAAGAAGTGGGCAATTATGAACGGATGATCGACGGCATCCGGGAACTGGCCGCCTATGCGGCGGAGAAAAAAATCATTCTCTGCCTGGAAAATCAGGCACTCCATATCCCCGATCTGACCCGCTACGGTACCTTTGCCGAGGAATGGATCCAATTGCAAAAGGACGTGGACCGTGCCAACGTGCTCCTGACCCTGGATACCAGCCACGCCGCCTGTGCGGCGGCCACCCTGCCCACCGCCGAAGAGCGGTTTGCCTATCTGGATGCCTTTTTAAAGGAGCCGGAACGGATCGGGCGGGTCCACTGGTCCGATTCCCGGCTGGGAAATAACGAGGCTTATTACAACGATATGCACCTGATCCCCGGAGAAGGGGATCTGCCCCGTTCCTTCCACCAACGGATCAAGGGGCTGAACGCTATCAAGACCCTGGAGCAAAAATGCCCGGAGGCGGACGTACTGAAGGGGCTTGCTTTTATTGAATCTTTGTAAAAATGGTTGTATTTCTCAAAAAGTTGTGATAGAATAAGCGTTGACTATATTAAAAAGGAGTTGGTTTTTTCATGGACGACAGTCCGGCGGGATATATAATCTCGATTTTTATTTTGTTGTTATTAGCGGCCTATTTTGCCGGTGCGGAGATCGCCCTGGCATCGGTCAACCGAATCCGGATGGCCAACCGGGCCGAAGACGGCGATAAGCGGGCCAAGCGGGTGATCTATATTTTAGAGCATTTTGATAAAGCGCTCACCACCCTGCTGATCGGCACCAATGTGACCCACGCGGGCATTGCCACCCTTTCCACCGTCTTTACTTACTCTTTGTTCGATAGCATTGAGGCCATGCCCGATTATGCAGTAACTCTTTCTACCGTGATCTCAACGGTGGTGGTGTTCCTGATCGGCGAGATGATCCCCAAAGCCTTCGCCAAGGCCTGCAACGAAAAATTTGCGCTGGCCATTGCGGGTTCTTTGGTGTTCCTGATGAAGGTTTTGACCCCCATCAGCATCTTTTTTGCCACCATCAGTGAATGGGCAAGCCGACCCTTCAAGAAGAGAGCGGAGGCTACCCCTACCGTGACCGAAGATGAGCTTTATGATATCATCGAAACCTTCGTAGAAGAAAACGATATCGACGAAGATACGGAAGAATTGGTGCAAAATGCCATCGAATTTTCCGAGCGCACCGCCAAGGACGTTATGACGCCTTGGAATAAAGTCCTGCACGTGCACGAAAAGGATTCCAACGAAAAGGTTTTGGAAACCATTCGCAACAGCACCCATTCCCGTTTGCCGGTGGTAAATGACGAGGGTTGGGTGGTCGGAACCTTAAGTATCCGCACCTTCCTGAAGAGTCATTACAAAAAAGAATCCTTTGATGTACGCCAATTAATGCGCAGTGCCACCATGATCAACGATACCACGCCGGTGGATGATCTGCTCAGCACCCTTTCTGCCAACCGCACCCATATCGCCTACGTGCAATCCACGGGAAAAATCCTGGGGATCATCACCGTGGAGGATATTTTAGAGGAGCTGGTAGGCGAGATTTACGACGAAGAAGAAGGGGGTGCTGTAAATGCTTAATGTGATCATCATTATCATTTGCCTGATCTGCTCGGCCTTTTTCTCCTCCTCGGAGATTGCCTTTGCCTCCTCCAACGAGATCCGGCTGAAACGGGCGGCGGAAGAAAAAAAGACCACCGCCTCCAAACTGGCGTATAAAATATTTAATAATTATGAAAGTGCCCTGGCCACCATTCTGATCGGCAACAATCTGGTGAACATTGCATCGGAATCTGTTGCAACGGTGATCGTGATTGGGCTATTGGGCTCGGATCAGGCCTGGATCGCCACCATTGCCATGACGGTGATCGTTCTGATCTGCGGAGAGATCGTGCCTAAGGTTGTGGTAAAAACCATGCCCGAAACCTTCTCTACCCTCTTTGCCATTCCCCTGTATGTCCTGATGATGATTACAAAACCCATTGTAATTATCGTGGATGGGCTCATCAAGTTGCTTTCCCATCTTTGGAAAGGGGGCGTGGATACCTCCCCCACCGTGACCGAGGATGAGTTGGAAACCATCATCGATACCGTGGAAGATGAAGGGGTGATCGATGAAGAAAAATGCGATCTGATCCAAAGCGCCTTTGATTTTGAGGATGTCCAGGCATACGAGATCATCACCCCCCGGGTGGATATGACCGCCATCGATGCCGATAACGAACGGGCAGAAATGCTGGATCTGATTCTGGGATCCACCCACACCCGCATCCCGGTATACCAAGATACGATCGATAACATTATCGGCATCCTGCACGTGAACCTGGTAATGCGGGATCTGACCGAAGACCCCGATGCGGATATTCTGGGCTCCCTGATGGAGCCGGTATTTGTACATAAGACCATGCCCCTGGACGATGTTCTTACCCTGATGCGGGAAAAACGCAGCCATATGGTAATCGTTACCGATGAATACGGCGGCGTAATGGGCATCCTTACCATGGAGGATGTACTGGAGCAGCTGGTGGGCGATATCTGGGACGAAAACGACGAGATCGAGCCCGAGGTAGTGGAGCTTTCCGACGGCACCCTGGAGATCGACGGTGATATGCGAATCGAGGATTTCTTCGACGAAGTGGATTTCGACGATCGGGATTTCGACGACGATAACGCCACCGTAGGTGGGTTCGTTGTGGAGCAGCTGGGCCGCTATGCGGAGCCCGGCGACGAGGTAGATTACGAAAATCTTTCCTTCACCGTTTTGGAAACCGACAACCGCCGCATCGAAAAACTCAAGGTGGAAGTTCTTCCGGAAGAAGACGACGAGGAAGACAACGAATAACCCCCTCCGATGTGTCAGCGGACACATCGTGTCCCCCGGGGGACAATTCGGATAATTGCAATTTAAAATAACGGCCCTGCTGGAATAAACGATCTCCCGCAGGGCTGATTTATTGCCTTTATAGAATAACCCCCTCTTTCTTGCAACGGTCCTTTTGGTTGCAAGAAAGAGGTGGTTCTGTTTGATGGGATAAGCGTTCCGTGTCATGCGGGCGTAAAATACCCCATAACCCCCTTTGGGGGTGCGGAGTCCGCTGACTCCGCGGGGGTATTCCGTCATTCCGTAACAATATTCAATAATACTTCTACCATTTTGTCCATCGCTTCCACCGGGATCAGCTCGTTAACGCCGTGGAAGTTCATACCGCCGGTGGAGAGGTTGGGGCAAGGCAGCCCCCGGAAGGAAAGGCGTGCACCGTCGGTACCGCCCCGGATCGCCACCACCTTGGGGGTAACGCCGGCTTTTTCCATGGCCGCCTTTGCGGTTTCGATGATATGCATATGGGGCAGGATCTTTTCCCGCATATTGTAATAACTATCGGCCAAGGTCAGTTCAAAAGTTCCTGCGCCATATACGTTGTTCAAATAA
>JAZOXD010000214.1:0-2971 GCA_045659565.1 Eubacteriales bacterium
CCTGATCTACATCCCAGCCCTTTCTTTGCCATTCGCACATCCACCAATAGGCCTCAAAGGAAACCGGAGCTTCTTTCCAAATTCCGGAAAGCTTTGCAATCAAGGGTGGATAACGCACTTCTGTGTGGGGTGGATTCCCCAATCCGTCGCCCCGCCAGCCAATCGGCTTACGATCCCGCCCATAATGGATCAATTCCGGCCGGGTCAGCTGACTCATCAACTGGGTTTGGGGGAAGGCCTCGACATAGGTATCCACGATCCGCTCCAAAGTATCTTCGGGGTAAAGTTCCAGTTTATGTACCTCTCCCCAAGAACCGGGCAGAGAGATATCAATGGCATCAAAGGTAGGATCGCTATCGTAGCGTTCTCCCAATTTTTGAACAGCCTTGAGGAAAAGATCCAGAAACAAAGGATCCGTGGGGGAATCCTTCACCCGCTTCATGGGCGGCCGTTCCGGGCAAGGGATCAGTGCCTTCAACCAGTCGGGTACGTCGTCCTCCGCCCGGGTGCTATGAGCCATCAGCCGGAAGATCAGGCTTTGATTATGGGCCTTTGCCTCCTCAATAATGCGATCCACAAAGGCATAGTTATATTCCCCTTGGCGGGGCTCAAATTCCTTCCAAAGAATTCGGATATAGGCAATGGAGGTATCGGGATAATAACCCTGCTCCCT
Source organism: Eubacteriales bacterium (assembly GCA_045659565.1). Lineage (GTDB taxonomy): Bacteria > Bacillota > Clostridia > Oscillospirales > QAKW01 > QAKW01. Next base: position 674 of record JAZOXD010000214.1, read on the forward strand.
CCCCTTCTCTTCTGCATCGGGAGAAGGGGGATAAACCTCCACCCGCTCCGTTTCCGTCAGTTTATTTTCCGGCAAAACCACAATATCGGAATACATTTTCTCCCCTCGAAAATGCTGGAAACTCATAATCCCGATATAGGGATTTTGCCCCGCCTCCGGCGCCGGTGAAAAATAATATTTTTCGGTTGCTTTTCGTACCATCTGCCTTACCTCTCTTTTAGAGTAATTATACCACTTCTCCTTTATAATGTCAATTGCTCCCAATATGCCAAAAAGACAGGGAGGAATCTCCCTGTCTTTTTTCATCATTTCGGTGTATAAATTTTAAGGTGCGCAGTAGTTTCTGCCGTTGCATTACTGTTATCCGTATGATAAATATTAAAGGCACGGTAGTTGAAATTACCCCACCAGGCCTCGTCCACCACCACTCGATTGGCGGTTACGTTCCCGGGGCGGGAGGCAGTGGGTGTAATCTCTGTGGTAGAGGTCCACCCCTCCGGACGGTAGCCGTAGCCTTCGTCTATAATGATCACGGTGCCCACGGGCAGTTCTTCACGGGTGAAGATCTGGGTGGCCACAAATTTGGGGCTCCTGGCGCTGTCGGTGATCTTAGACATCACAGGATAGGTGTTACTGTTAGACTGATAAAATGCACCAACGGTTCCTTGTAACGTCACCAAATTATAATCATCCGAATCCACATCTGTACTTTTGGGAATATAAATCTTTAGATGGCCGGCGGTATCAGCCGTTGCATTACTGTTATCCGTATGATAAATATTAAAGGCACGGTAGTTGAAATTACCCCACCAGGCCTCGTCCACCACCACTTGATTGGCGGTTACGTTCCCGGGGCGGGAGGCAGTGGGCGTAATCTCTGTGGTAGAGGTCCATCCCTCCGGACGGTAGCCATAGCCTTCGTCTATAATGATCACGGTACCCACTGGCAATTCTTCACGGGTAAAAATACGGGTGGCCACAAATTTGGGGCTCCTGGTGCTGTCGGTGATCTTAGACATCACAGGATAGGTGTTACTGTTAGACTGATAAAACGCGCCCAAGGTGGGTTGCAAATCCGCAAGAGTATAGTTGGTTTCATCAAAATCATCGGGTTTGACCGTATGTTGAGATACCGTAACCGCCAGAGGTGTCCGGACCGCATCCTTCACCGCATCCCGAATGGCAGGCAGGTCTGCCTTCATCAAAGAATATCCGCCGGGAAGCCAATCCACCTTATCCACATCACCGCCCAGCAGATAAGAAAACCAGGTCAAAGCGGCGGTGTATCTGCCCTGACTATGGCTCAGATGATAGCCGTCCCGGGTCAGAGTATCTCCCAGATAAGAGGTACGCAGATTCTGGATCGCAGTTCCCGCAGGGATCACTCCGGCGATCCCGTTGTTGGTTTGAATCTTGGCCCGCACGGTATTGGTGATCGCATTATACATAATCGTCTGATTTCTGTTGTAATCTGCGAAATCGGAGTGGCTGCTGTTCCCCTGGTAAGCCCAGGTCATATGCCAGTAAACTTTGGCCTTCGGGTTGGTTTTGCGGGAATCGATATACGAAAGGATATTATTCAAATTCCCGTACGTTTCTTCCAACCCGCTGTCACCGCTGGCTTGCTGAACGGTGATAATATCCCAATCCTCATCGGCAATGGCGGTGGAAAGCGCCGTATTTTTAGTCCAGCCCCAGGTTCCGGCGGTGTTCTTATAATAGGTATAAGAAGCGTTGTTGTTTTGCATATTGGACCAATGGGTATCCAACGTACACCCACCAATATACATATTCCCCAGCACCACGTTTTCTACACCGCCGTCTTTGCAAACGTCCCAAAGGTATTCCATCGCGTCACTGCTGAAGCTGTTTCCGATAGCAAGGATTTTGATGCTCTTGGTGGCAGGGATCGGTTCGGTATAGGAATACTCGCAGGTCGGTTCCTTACAGGTATACCGCATAACGCCATCCTCAAAAACCGTTGCTTCCTTTTCGGGGGTGGATGTGAACGCCAAGTGGTTGCCGGTGGCAGGCAGAGGAATTCCCGTTTCGGTATCCTTGCCGCAAACGCTGCATACCTTTTTACCCACGCCGTCTGCGCCGCAGGTGGCGGGGATCACGGTCACGATCTCATTCTTGGGAGCATGAGCTCCGGTGGCAGGCAGGGGAATTCCCGTTTCTGCGTCTTTTCCGCAAACGCTGCATACCTTTTTGCCCACGCCGTCTGCGCCGCAGGTGGCGGGGGTCACAGTCACGATCTCATCCTTGGGAGTATGAGCTCCGGTGGCAGGCAGGGGG
>JAZOXD010000215.1:0-1775 GCA_045659565.1 Eubacteriales bacterium
CTTTCCATGCAGATTTTTGCAATCTCTTTGGTGTAATAGGGGTTAGGGGCAATGGTGCCCATACCGCCGGTGTTCAAACCGGTATCGTTATCTCCTGCACGCTTGTGATCCATGGAAGATACCATAGGAACAACTGTTTCTCCATCGGTAAAGGAGAGGACGGAGACTTCCGGGCCGGTGAGAAATTCCTCGATAACAATGTGATCACCGCTTTTGCCAAAGGCTTTGTCCCGCATCATAGAGATGACGGCATCTTTTGCGGCTTCGCGGGTTTCGGCGATGATTACGCCCTTGCCCAAAGCGAGACCGTCTGCTTTGATTACAGTGGGGATAGGGGCGCTTTCTAAATAAGCCAACGCTTGATCCATATCGTCGAAAACTTCATATTCGGCGGTGGGGATCCCATATTTCTTCATCAGATTTTTAGAAAAAACCTTGCTTCCTTCGATGATGGCCGCATTGGCTCTGGGCCCAAAGCAAGGAATCCCGATAGCCTCCAGGGCATCAACGGCGCCCAACACCAAAGGATCATCCGGAGCAACCACAGCATAATCGATGGAATTTTCTTTGGCAAAGTTTGCAATGCCTTCGATATCTTTGGCATCCACCGCAATACAAGTGGCATCCTTGGCAATGCCGCCGTTTCCGGGCAGAGCATAAAGCTCGGTCACATTTTTATTTTCTTTGATCTTTTTAATAATGGCGTGTTCTCTTCCGCCGCTTCCAACAACTAAAACCTTCATAAAATGCACCTCATTAATGGTGGAAGAGCCGCATGCCGGTAAAGGCCATTGCCATTCCGTATTTGTCGCAGCATTCGATTACAACGTCATCGCGGATAGAGCCGCCGGGTTCAGCAATGTATTTAACACCGCTGCGCTTGGCTCTTTCGATGTTGTCGCTGAAGGGGAAGAAAGCATCGGATCCCAGTGCAACGCCGTCGATGGTGGCAAGGTAGGCTTTGATTTCATCGTCGGTCAGGGGTTCGGGACGGGTGGTGAAATATTTCTGCCAATTGCCCTCAGCGCATACATCCTCTTCATTGCGGTTGATGTAGCCGTCGATTACATTATCCCGATCGGGTCTGCCGATGGTGTCCTTAAAGGGCAGATTCAGAACCTTTTCGTGCTGACGTAAGAACCAAGTGTCTGCTTTGGTGCCTGCCAAACGGGTGCAGTGGATACGGGACTGCTGGCCGGCGCCAACGCCGATGGCCTGTCCGTCAACTGCATAACAAACAGAATTGGATTGGGTATATTTCAAAGTGATCAGAGCGATGATCAGATCACGAACTGCGCTTTCCGGCAGTTCTTTGTTTTGAGTAACAAGATTAGAAAGTAACTCCTTGTTGATCTCAAAATTATTGCGGCCCTGCTCAAAGGTGATGCCGTAAACCTGCTTATGTTCAATTGCTTCAGGCACATAGTTAGGATCAATTTCAACGATGTTATAGCTACCGTTGCGCTTTGTTTTCAAAATTTCCAATGCTTCGGGCTCATAGCCGGGGGCGATGATACCGTCAGAAACTTCACGCTTGATCATTTTTGCGGTGGTTACGTCGCAAATATCGGAAAGGGCAACCCAATCGCCAAAGGAACACATTCTGTCGGTGCCTCTTGCACGGGCATAGGCGCAAGCAAGGGGAGAATCATCCAACCCTTCAATATCGTCAACGAAGCAAGCTTTTTTCAGATTTTCAGAAAGGGGAACACCGATGGCGGCAGAGGTGGGGCTAACGTGCTTGAAGGAGGTGACAGCGGGAACACCCAGTGCTT
>JAZOXD010000216.1:0-3000 GCA_045659565.1 Eubacteriales bacterium
GCCAAGATTAACGTAAACACCGAATGCCAGCTGGCCTTTGCCGACGCTACCCGCAAGTATGTGGAAGCCGGCAAGGATCTGGAAGGCAAGGGCTTTGACCCCAGAAAACTGTTGGCCCCCGGTTTTGAAGCCATCAAGGCCACCGTTAAGGAAAAGATGGAGCTCTTCGGTTCCGTTAACAAGGCATAATTTAAAACTTGTTATTTTTGAGCGACCGCATTTTGCGGTCGCTCTTTTCTTTTCATTTTTATCCCCTTCTGATCATAAGATAAGAAGAAAGGAAGTGGATAAAAATGAAAAGAAAATATCTGTTGCTTTATCTGTTACTGATGTTTTTACCCTATCTTACGGTTTTGTTCCTTTGCCGTTTTTCGGCCAAGCCCCCCGCGCCGAAAACACCCCAGGGCTATACCGTAACTCTATATCGGACCGATACCGAAGAAACGGAAGTTTGGTCGCTGCGGGATTATCTTTTTGGGGTTCTGGCGGGAGAAATGCCCGCGTCCTACCCGGAGGAAGCATTGAAGGCTCAAACGGTGGCTTCCTATTCTTATCTGCTGCACCGCAAGGCCACAATAGAAAATCACCCCTCCACCGACTTTGGACATCCGGGGGATATTTGTGATAATCCGGAGCACTGCAAAGCTTTTGCCACCGCCGAGGAATGCGCCGCCCGGTGGGGTAAGGAATGGCGGAATTCCTTTGAAGAAAAGTTGCAGCAAGTGGTTGAGAATGTGCTGGGATATGCCGTTTTATACAATGGCGAGCCCGCCAATACGGTGTTCCACGCCTTTTCCGGCGGGTTTACAGAGGATGCGGCAGATGTTTGGGGCGCAGAGGTTCCTTACTTAAAATCTATGGATTCCCATTGGGACAAGGAAGCCAAAGATTTTTCTACCACCGTTTTGGTTCCGATAGAAGAATTCCGGACCCGGCTGGAGATCAGCGGAACGGAATTGGGGGCGATCACCTTGACCCGAGGTGGGTCCGTGGGGGAGATCAGCATTGGCGGAAAGGCTTTCACCGGCCGGCAATTACGGGAGCTTTTCGAACTGCGTAGCACCCGTTTTACCCTGAACTTTGAAAAAGATCAAGCGGTTTTTAAAGTCTCCGGTTATGGCCACCAGGTGGGGATGAGTCAATTCGGTGCATCGGTGCTGGCCGAAAATGGTTTTAATTTTCAGGAAATTCTCTCTTATTACTACAAAGATGTTACCGTAGTGCAAGATTTTTATGCATAAACCTTTTACAAAATGCCCATATTAGAAGCGGAAGTTCTAATATGAAAGGATCAAAAGGGCATGAAAGAAAAAATTTTGATTTTGCTGAAAACCAAAGGGTACTATATCGTTTTGGCGCTTTGTGTACTGACAGTGGGCACGGTCAGCTTTCTTTCCTATAAAATCAACCAACAGGAAAAGGCAGAAATTCCCTTGGATCCGGGGCCGGCCTCCGATGTGGAAAAAGTGGAAGAAAAGGTACCGGACACCCGTGAGGAATCCACCAAACAGGAGCCGTCTGCCGAAAAACAGGAGCAACCGTCTTCTACGGTGGAATACGATTCTCCCCTGAGCGGTGAAATCATTGCCCATTATTCCCCGGATCAGCCGGTTTATTCCTATACTCTGAAGGATTGGCGGGTACACAGCGGAATCGATATTGCCGCACCGGCAGGCAGCCAGGTAAAAAACGTTTGTGACGGTGTAGTGGAGTCGGCAGAGACCGATGATCTGATGGGAAACACCGTAGTGGTGCGACACACCGACGGAAAGGTTTCCCGCTATTGCAGTTTGGGCGAAATCCAAGTGACGGTTGGCCAGGTGTTGAAAAAGGGCGAGATCATTGGCACCATTGGCAACAGTATGCTGTTGGAATGTGGAGAGGCCGATCATCTGCATTATGAATTATGGGCAGATGACCGGACAATGGACCCCTCTTCCCTTTTGGGCTAAATAGCGATGGTGGCGCATCCGAGCCCCATCGGCGCTCATTCGGGTGGGCAGTTCTTCGGCAATCTGCCCCCATTCCAAGCCCCGGAAATAGCGTAATTCAAAAATCAGCCGCAGTTCCGGGTCCTGGATTTCTTCGATGAATTTTGCAATCTGCCAAAGGGTATCGGTCAGCATCTGACACCGGCGGCGCAGATTTTGCGTCAAAGCCCGGCCGGAAAGACTTTGGCATAGGGGCAGTTCCTGTTCCAGCCTGCGGCACGCTTCCAGCTCCTGCCGCAGGATCCGTACATCATACAGTTTCATCAGTCAATACCTCTTGGAATTCCTCGTCCACCCCGCAGAGGGGGCAATAATAAAACAACTGCCCCCGCCCGCCGGGCAACCCGTAGGTTTCCCGGTATTGATGGGGCTTTGAAAAAAATCCGCCGCAATTTTCACAGTAAAACATCGAGGGGGAACACCTCCTGAAAGGTACAGTTCATCGCACGGCAAAGACGACGGGCCACCCGGATCCCCGGATAGCCGCCGGTCTTTTCCAACCGGCAGATGGTGGAGCGGGATACCGATGCTGCCTCTGCCAGTTCCTGCTGGGTAAGACGACACCGGATCCGGTTATAATAAACACGGTTATACATTGTTCTTCTCCTTCTCAAAAAATTACAGAAATCGATTTCGTTTTCTATTAAAAAGCAAAATTCGTCCTTTTTCAAGGAAAAGCGTTTGACATTTTTCGACATTGCCCCTACAATAATGGGTAAGAGGTGAGTTTTTTTATGTTTTTTGTCGAAAAAAAGATTCATGAGGAATGCGTGTATCAAGGATCTATTTTTAATGTATACCACAATCGGGTAGAATTGCCCAATGGGGTTATTGCACCCCGGGACCGGATTACCCATCAGGGTGGCGCCGGAATGGTGGCTCTGGATGCGGAGGATCACATTTATCTGGTACGGCAATACCGCCACGGGGTCGAAAAGGAACTATTGGAAATTCCCGCCGGCAAATTGGAAGCCGGGGAGGATCCGGCCGCCACGGTGGTGCGGGAATT
>JAZOXD010000217.1:0-5853 GCA_045659565.1 Eubacteriales bacterium
AATCTGTGTTAAAAATCCTGGCCATCCGCCGATCCACCTTTTTTTGTCCTCTTTTGAAAGGGGACACGGGCGGCTCGCCAGCCGCCCGGAGGGGTTAGCGGAGGGGTTAGCGGGATTATAACTAACCTTTGACGGCGCCGGAAACGACACCCTTGATGATGTGCTTTTGCCCTACGGCGTAGAAGGCCACCACCGGTAGGATCGCCAGCACCAAAAGGGCCATAAAGGCGCCGTAGTCCACGGTGCCGTAGCTATCGGTTACCGCCGATTGGATGGCCATAGGGATGGTGTAAAACCCTCTTGTTTTATCCAGCACCAAAGTGGGCAGAAGGTAATCGTTCCAAATCCACATCATCTGCAAAATGGCCACAGAGAGCATTGTGGGCTTCATAATAGGCAAAACCACCCGAAAAAAAGTGGAGGGCGGATTACAGCCGTCAATCAGGGCGGCTTGCTCAATCTCTTGCGGGATACTGCGCACAAAGCCACTGAATAAAAACACCGATAGCCCGGCCCCGAACCCTAAATACACCAGTGGGATGCTCCAAGGAGCGGTAAGATTCAGTCTGTCCGCCACATAGGGCAAGGTAAACATCACCATCTGGAAGGGCACCACCATGGAAAAAACAAACAGATAATACACCGACTTGCACAGTCTGCCCCCCACACGGGTGATATACCAGGCAGACATGGAGGTACAAAGCAGAATCAACCCCACGGAAAATACGGTGACGATCAGACTATAAGCCACCGAGCGAAAAAAGTCGATGGAAGCGATGCCCCGGATATAGTTGGAAAGCCCCACGAAGGTTTCACGGTCGGGCAGGGCAAAAACCCGATCGGTAATAGCCTCTTTATTTTTAAAGGAATTCATCAGCAACACCGCCAAAGGGATGATATAGAGAGCCGAAAGCACCCCGAAAAGGGCGGTGAGCCACCCGTTTTTTTCTCTCATGAATCCACCTCCCTGCGGCGGGTGAACCAAAGTTGAACCAAAGCCAGCCCTGCCACGATCACTAAAAACACCACCGCCATGGCCTGGGCGGTCCCGTGGCTTTTGGGGGTAGTTCCATAGGCATTGCGGATGGCCAGGGCCAGCATTTCGGTCGTTCGACCGGGTTTGCCGTCGGTAAGAGCCAGGTTCTGATCAAACAGTTTGAAGGAATTGGTTAAGGTCAAAAAAGTGCAGATGGTGATGGAAGGCATTACCATAGGCAAGATCACATTTCGTAATGTCTGCCAACGGGAAGCTCCATCGATGGCCGCCGCTTCCCGCAGGTGATCGGGCACCGATTGCAGGCCTGAAACGTAAATGATCATCATATAACCAATCTGCTGCCAGGCCACCACCGCCACCAAGCCCCAAAAGCCGTAAACGGAGCTATAGGTGAGGTCCTTACCGAACAGGGGGATCAATACCCCGTAATTGATCAGCATCTTCCAGATATAGCCCAGCACGATTCCACCAATCAAATTGGGCATAAAAAAGAGGGTGCGGAACAGATTGGTCCCCCGGATGCCCCGGGTGAGCCCCAGGGCAATGGCAAAAGCGGCCACATTGATTAACACTACCGATACCAGAGTAAAAAGCGAGGTAAAGACAAAGGAAGGCCAAAATTGCGAATCGGCGGTAAAGACCCGCAGATAATTGGCAACGCCCACAAAGGTTCCCCGATCCACCGAGGTGTATTCGCAAAAGGACAGCCAGAGCCCCATCATAAAGGGCACCAAAAAGCCGATAACGAAGGCTATTAAGGTGGGCAGCAAAAAGAGTGGAAACCACTTTTTAATCGTCTTTGAAATCATCTTAATGGGCCGCCTTATATTCCTTTCGCCAGCCATCCACAAAGGCTTCCTTCACCTTGTCCCAAAGAGCATCGGTTTGCCCGCCCTGCGCATAGGCCAACAGCGCAGCGCCCACACCATTTTTCCAGTTATCGCTGGGGATGGTGGAAAAATTCCAGGAAACGGGCGTATGGCCTGCCGCAAGATCTGCATCTGCCGCCTTCACCAAGGGATTATCGGTGGTTTTGGATTGGCGGAAGGGGCTTAAAAAGCCCATATCCTCGGCCATGGCGGTGGTACCCGTTTCGCTGGTTACCAGCCATTCCAAAAAGTCCAGGGTGGCCTGAATATCCTGTTCATCGGCGTTTTTATTGACACACCAATAGTTTTCGCTTCCGGTGCAAAGACCTTGGCTTCCTTCAGCCGGGGCGCCGATATAAATGGGCAGCATTCCCACGTTTTCGGCACCGATATTCTGCTCCATATCCTCGTTCCAGGCCCAGGTGCCGTTTTGATAAAAGACCGCTTCCCCGTTCAAAAATTCGTTCAGGGCTTCGTCGCCGGTCTTGGCGCCGATTGCGGTGGGCTCCACGGTGGAATTATTGAGATAAAGATCCCAGATCCGGCGATACTCATTTAAAAAAGTGCCCTGGATCTCGGCAGTGGAATCGATTCTCCGATCCTCGTATTCATAATAGATGGGCAGGTTGGCCAAATGGGTCTTGAACCGCCAATCGGAGGAGGCATCCATCCCCGCGGAAGCAAAAGCCCCCTTGATGGCCAGATCGTTTTTATGAGCCTGCAAATCTTCCGCCAAAGTCTTTAATGCTTCAAAGCCATTCACTTCATCCATGGATTTTATTTTGGCATCCTGCAAAGAAAAATAGCGATCCAACAGGGTTTTATTATAGATCAGTCCATAGGTTTCCAGCGCATAGGCGATCCCATAAACCTTATCGTCCACTCCCAAAGCATAATCGTCATCCGTGAGCTGTTCATAAAGAGCCGTATCGGAAAGATCATAGCAATAATCCTGCCATCCTGCCAACCCGACCGGACCATTTACTTGAAATAAGGTGGGAGGATTGCGCTTGACGATCTCTGCCGAGAGGGTATCTTCGTAGGTGCCGGCAGCAGCGGTCACCAAGGTGACCTTTACCCCGGTTTCTTCGGTATAGGCCTTGGCCAGCTTTTGCCAGGCCGCATCCTGCTCCGGCTTAAAGTTCAGGTAATAGACCTCCCCTTTTCCCCCGCTGCGGGAGCAGGAGGCCAAGCCCAATACCATCATTAAACACATTAAAATTGCAATTAAACGCTTCAAAATCATCACCGTTCCTTTCTTGGTTTTATTTTGAAGCGTTTTGCGAGATATATACATCAATCAATTTAAAAGGTGATCATACATTGCTCAAAACAGTAAAATATTGCTTTCTATTGAATGAAAAGTGTGATACAATAAATTTATCAAAATGTCAACGGGGAGAAAACTATGGAAAGAATAATTGCAGATAAAGGAATCGGTTATTACCATATCGTTACAAACCGTATGTCACATGAAGCTGAACTTTATGCGGCATCCGTACTCTAACAGTATCTATACAAAGCCACAAAAGCAATCGTCCCTTATTTTTCGGATGTGGAGCGCTGCCCCAAACGGAGTCCGGAAATTCACATTGGAGCGGATGTCCGCGGAATAAAAACGGACGTAAGCCATCTTCCCGATGACGGATTCATAATCAAAACCCGGGGCGAGGATATTGTTATTGCGGGTAAAAATCCGCGAGGAACCGTCTACGGAGTTTATTACTTTTTGGAAAAGTATATCAATTTCAAATGCTTCACAAAGGATATAGAAACCTTTGACTCGGTTGAAACACTTGTAGTTGAAGATTTAGATATCTGCGAAATACCCGCTTTTGAATATCGGGAAATGTATTTCCGCTGTGCTTTTGATACGGATTTTTGCGTAAAAAATCGGCTGAATTCCAATATGGCCTATATCCCAAAGGAAAAAGGCGGTAAAATAAAGTTTTTCAATTTTCACCACTCCTTTAATGAATTGGTCCCGCCGGAGATCTATTTTGACAGTAATCCCGAGTATTTTTCTTTGGTAAACGGAAAGCGCCTTCGCGAAAAAACACAACTCTGCCTTACAAACGAGGGGGTATTCAACGTTGCCCGGGATACTTTGCGCCGATGGATAAAGGAAAATCCCGATTGCAAAGTCTTTTCGGTCGCACAGAATGACTGGGATCATTATTGCACCTGTCCTGAATGCAAAAAATTGGATGATCAGTATGGCACGCCCGCCGCCAGTATGATCACTTTTGTGAACCGTTTGGCCGAGGATATCCGCCAAGATTATCCCGACGTTTTGCTCCATACCTTCGCTTATCAATATACCACAAAGGCACCGCTTGGGCTGAAGGTTGCGGATAACGTTATCGTAAGGTTATGCAATATAGCGTGTAGTTGGGATCTTTCTATGGAACAACAAGCAACAGACCGACCCGATTCCGAAGCCGCCGCTTTTATCAGAAACATTGATCAATGGAGTCAGCTTTGCAAACATCTGTATATATGGGATTATGCTTGTAACTTCCGCAATTATTTACTTCCCTTCCCAAATTACCGAACAATGCCCCAAAATTTGCGTACATATCATAAAAATCATATTGCCGGGGTACTGCAACAAGGAAATTTTGCATATGGCGAAACGCCCGCTTTGGCAGACCTTGAATGTTATCTTGGAGCAAAATTGTTGTGGAATCCTCATCAGGACGAAAATAAAATCATTGACGATTTTATTAAAGGAGTTTACGGCGAAGAAAGTTATCCTTATATCAAAGAATACGTTGACTTGCTCTGTGACGCTTTAAATGGTGCATTAACCATTCGTCAAAGCTCAGGTGAAGGGTATATCACCGATACCCTTGTGCAAAAAGCAGAGGAACTGTTCGCCAAAGCCTTTTCGGTTGTAAGAACCGAAAAGAGCAAACGGTATCTGCAAAAGGAATATCTATCTGTTCTGTTTATGAAAGCATCCCGGATGGAATTGGAAAATCCCCAAAGAAAAATGCTGATTGACCAACTGTATGAGGAAGTTAAAAACTTTAACATTACAGAAATAAGAGAACGGCGGAATTTGGATATTTCTTTTGAAAACCTGAGAAATTCAAGGTATGCAGAAAGCAGAGAAAACGAATACTCACTCTATTATATTATGAAGTAAAAAAACAAGAGAGCGCAAATTAAAGCGCTCTCTTGTTTCTTTTTTATTTGAATAACTTACCCAATTTTTCTGCAAAACTTGCTTTACGCTCAAAATTTTTGGGTTCCAGGCTATCGGAAAACTTCTTTAAGAGTTCCTTTTGCTTTTTAGAAAGGTTACGGGGAATCTCCACCTCGATCGTGACGTACATATCGCCCTTGGTCTTGGTGCCGATCCGGACAATACCCTTGCCACGGAAACGGAAAGTGGCACCGTTTTGTGTCCCTTCGGGCAGATCATATTCCACCTTGCCTTCTAAAGTGGGTACCTGTAATTTGGCGCCCAGAGATGCATCCACCAGATTCACCGGGATCTTACAATAAATATCGGTACCCCGACGTTCAAACAGTTCGTGGTTGCGCACCCGGACACCGATGTAAACATCCCCTTCGGGGCCGCCGTTCAGGCCGGAATGGGCCTGATTGCGCATGGTCAGGGTTTGATCGTTATCAATCCCTGCGGGAACGGTAACCTTCAGTTTTTTATCCTCGATCACGATACCACCCTGGCAATGGCTGCAGGGGGTTTTGATCTGTTTACCCCGGCCATTACAGGAGGGGCAGGTGCTTTGGGATTGAATGTTCCCCAGGATGGTGCGCTGAACGGTGGTCACCACGCCGCTGCCCTTACATTGGGAGCAGGTTTCCAGCTCGGTACCATCCTTGGCGCCGGTGCCCTTACAATGATGGCAGTTGCGCCGACGGCGCAGGTTGATCTCTTTTTCGCAACCGAAGGCCGCCTCTTCAAAATCCAGGCTGATGAAGGTTTCGATATCCTCGCCTTTCCGGGGGGGGTTA
>JAZOXD010000218.1:0-4704 GCA_045659565.1 Eubacteriales bacterium
AAAGTATAAAATTTCTAAATAACTACTTGAAATTTTGTCTAAATTATAGTAATATATAATCGTGTATAATATCCTAAGATAGGCGAGGAGGACGCATATGGCTGAGAATGAAAAGCTCGAAGGCTTACAGCTGGAAGCAGAAGACGGCTTACAGTTAGAAGAATTAGGCCTTCCGATGGAAGAATTAGAAGCTCTTGCCGGCGAATTCACCTTAGATGATTTGGCTGAATTCGACGAAGAGTTTGAATTTGATGTTTCCGATCTGGAGGCAATCAAACCTGTTTATACTTTAAAAGAAAAACTCAAGTTGATCTTTATGAGCAACACGGCCTTCTCCATTGTTAAATGGTGCTTTGCCGGTTTGGGTCTGGTTGGCCTGGTGCTGTACATCCTGGCTATGGTGGATCCCGGCATCAGTGAAAGCCTCACTGTTGGCCTTTCCGCCGGTGTAACCGGTGTGCTCACTGCGATCTCCAATTTGCTGCCCTTCTCTTTGGTAGAGGTTTTGGCCATTTTGGTGGTAGTAGGAATTCTGGCCTATGCCGGCTTCCTGATCTATAAGACCATCAAAACCGCAAAGGCGAATAAAGATGGCTTCAAGATTGCAGGTATCTGGGTTCAGTTTGGTTATGTGTTGGTTGCCGTCTTCGGTACCGCCTTCCTGTTCTATAGCATGTGCTATGGTGTTACCACCAACCGGATGCCCTTCCACGGTCAGAGTAAAGAAGTTTACTCTAACTTCAAACCCGACTATTACACCCAGCCCACTTTGGACGGCGCTATGATCTATACCATCGATCAGCTGAACGAGGTGGCCGTTAACGGTATGTCCAATATCTACTTCACCCAGACCGGTAGCGCCCGTTATGCCAGCCGCGGCGATTCTTTGAACGAGATCGGCGAAGCTGTAAACGCTTGCTTCCGGGCCGCCAGCGAGGATTATCCCTTCCTCAAAGGCAGCAATGTTAAGGTGAAAAAGTTGTTGTTCTCCCCCTTGTACAGCGCCATGGGCATCGGCAGTGTTTATTCTCCCTTCACCGGTGAGGTTCTGGTTAATGCCGATTATCCCCAGGTAGTTGTTCCCATGCAGGTAGCCCGCGCCATTGCCAAGCATCGCGGCTTCACCAGCCAGGGTCAGTCCAGCATCATTGCCTATGTGGTGCTTTCCGACTATGCCGAGCAGATCGACGGCGATTATAATGCCGATTTCATTAAGTATGCTGCCGAATTCGATGCCTATCTCGAAGTTGGCTCCGTTGCTTATCAGCTGTCCAAAGAAGTTCACCTCTATTGCGCCTCTGCTTTGAAAGAAAGTGCAAAGAAGAACGTGATCTCTTATGTAAAGGAACTGGATACCCTTTACGACAATATCTCCAAGTTGGAGTTCACCGCTGCCAGCGAAAAAACTCCCACCGACGACTACAAGATCCTCGCCAAACTTCTTTATGTAGACTTTATGAAGAAGGTACCCGACCTGGATAATATGAAGTTCAAGGATGCTAAAAATCCTGTACAGGCTGTTGGTGAAAAATATCTCTACTCCCGTTATCTGGTTGCCAACTTTGCAAATGTTGAACTGGCCGATTGGGAAGAAGAAGTAAAGGAAGTTTGGGAAGAATATAACCCCGAACCCCAAGCCAACGACGGCTCCGGCGAATAATAACAATAAAACGGCTATCGAAAGATAGCCGTTTTTTCTTAATATAAATAAATCACCGGAGTCATCAAACTCCGGTGATTTATCTTTTTTTGAAATTAGTCCAGGTTCAGGCTGTTGAGCAGATCCCGCAGGGCGATCAGTTCTTCATCAGTAAAAGAAACACCCTTGTTCATTTTGGTGCCGTCCGGCGACCATTCTCTCAGGTCATACTTCGGAGCGCGATCCATCCAGCTGATTTTGTTCAACTGCTTGCTCCAGCCGTTTGCGTTTTCGGGCAGGTTGCCAAAACGCTCGGTAATTTCATATTTGAATTCTGCCATGAAAGATCCCTCCGTCATTGAATTTTTTACTTTATTTTAATTATATAAGGGTAGTTTATCAAATGTCAAGAATTATTCACATTTTTTTTAAATTCAAGTGTTGACAATCGTTTAAAATAGTGGTAAAGTATCATTGTTAGCAGTCGAAGGGTTCGAGTGCTAAATTTTAAAAGGACGGTGAAAGGATGAAGGATCGCCTGAATTTGATCTTAAAAGCGTTGGTGGAAGCCTATGTGGAAACAGGTGAACCGGTTGCCTCCAAATTAATTTTGGAGCGGATCAATCTGCAAATCTCCTCTGCCACGGTGCGAAACGATCTGGCTGTCCTGGAAAAAGACGGTTTTTTGGAACAGCCCCATACCAGCGCCGGTCGGGTTCCTACAGAAAAAGGCTATCGCTATTATGTGGATTACCTCCTGCAGGAAACTGTGCTTCCGGCAGAGCGTGCCATCGTGATTGAAGAAGCGATCGAAGACCCCAGCGGTAACGTGGACGACTTTTTAAAACACGCCCTGTCCCGTTTTTCCGAAATCACCGGCTATACCGCTGCGGCGGTGATGAGCCATTCTGATGACGATCGTATCATTAAGGTGGAACTGATCAAAACTGCCGATAACTGCCTGAACCTGGTGGCCATTACCCGGAACGGCACCGTCAAAAACAGTTTTTGCCGCTTCTATTTCTTGGCAGATGACGAAGACATTGCCGCCCTTTCAGAAACCTTGAACCGGTTCCTGGGGGATGTAAGCTTCGCTCGCCTGCAGGATAATGATTTCGAGGAACTGGAAAAGACCCTGGCCGGTCTGCATCAGAATTGGAACTTTGTGGCGGGCATCGTCAAAAATATGGTCAACTCCATCCGGAACCCCAAGGTTTTTGTTTCCGGTCAGAGCAACCTGCTCTCGCACCCGGAATTCTACGAGGTGCATAAGGTTCAGAATGTGCTGAACTTTTTAAGCCACGAAGAAGAGATGCGCTCTCTTTTGAACCCCCGGGACGGCAAAGAGCTGTCAATCGCCATTGGTAGTGAAATCGCCGGCATCAACTTCAGCGACATGGGCCTGATTGTGCGCAAATACGGCAGTAAATCCGGCTTCGGTGCCATCAGTCTTTTGGGCCCCAAGCGGATGAACTATGGCGAAAATTGCTCCCAGGTGGAATATTTTGCAAAATGCATCGAACGCTATTTAAAAGATAGGGAAGGTTAACTATGGAAGAAAACAAAAAAATTGACCCCGAAACTCCGGAAACACAACCGGGGGAAGAGGGAAAGACCGAACAACCGGTCGAACCCAAACCTAAGAAAAAGAAAGAAAAGAAGCCCAACGAATGGGAAGAAAAATTCAATGCGGAACACGATCTGTACCTGCGGCTTTATGCAGAATATGATAACTTCCGTAAACGTACCGCCCGTGAAAAGGACCGTATTTATGGCGATGGCGTGGCCAAAGCCGTTGCGTCGATCCTGCCGGCCATCGATAATCTGGAACGCGCCTTGGCTGCTACTCAGGGTGAAGAAGGGCTGAAAAGCGGTGTGGAAATGACGCTTCGTCAGATGATGGATTGTTTAAAGAGTATCGGCGTTACCGCCATGGGCGAAAAGGGCGAAATTTTTGACCCCAACCGCCACGAGGCGATTATGCATATAGAAGACGAGGAATACAAGGAAGGCGAAATCGTCGAGGTATTCCAAAGAGGATATGTTTATAAGGACGAAACTGTGATTCGTCCCGCTTGTGTCAAAACTGCCAACTAACCCAAAAGGAGGATTTATATTATGGGAAAGATTATTGGTATCGACTTAGGTACAACAAATAGCTGTGTTGCCGTTATGGAAGGCGGCGAACCCACTGTTATCGCCAACAGCGAAGGTGCCCGCACCACTCCGTCTGTTGTTGCATTCAGCAAAACCGGTGAAAGAATGGTAGGCCAGGTGGCAAAACGCCAGGCCATCACCAACCCGGACCGCACTATTGCTTCCATTAAAAGAGATATGGGTAGCGCCCGTCGGGTAGCCATCGACGATAAGAATTATTCCCCTGAAGAAATTTCTGCGTTCGTGCTGATGAAGCTGAAGGCCGATGCAGAAGCCTTCCTGGGCGAGCCTGTAACCGAGGCGGTTATCACCGTTCCCGCTTATTTTAGCGATTCTCAGCGCCAGGCTACCAAGGATGCCGGTAAGATCGCCGGCCTGGATGTAAAGAGAATCATCAACGAGCCCACTGCCGCCGCTTTGGCCTACGGTGTAGATAAAGAAGGCGAGCAGAAGATTATGGTATACGACCTGGGCGGCGGTACCTTCGACGTTTCCATTCTGGAGATCGGCGATGGTATTTGCGAAGTTTTGGCAACCGCCGGTAATAACCGTCTGGGTGGTGATGATTTTGACCAACGGATCATCGACTGGATGGCCAACGAGTTCAAGGCCCAAAACGGTATTGATCTGCGGGCCGATAATATGGCTAACCAGCGCTTAAAGGAAGCTGCCGAAAAGGCCAAGATCGAACTTTCCGGTATGATGTCCACCAACATCAACCTGCCCTTCATCAGCGGTGGCCCCGCCGGTCCTCTCCATTTGGATATGACCTTGACTCGGGCTAAGTTCAACGAACTGACTGCCGATCTGGTGGAAGGCACCATGGCTCCCGTACGTCAGGCTTTGCAGGATGCAGATCTTTCTCCCTCTGAAGTAAAGAAGGTTCTGCTGGTAGGTGGCTCCACCCG
>JAZOXD010000219.1:0-1878 GCA_045659565.1 Eubacteriales bacterium
ATTCCTTTAAGGGGAGCTTAGGCAGCCTGCAGGCGGGGGAAGCCGCCGCCGAGGGCATTCGCCGGGCGTACCCGGAGGCGGAAATTCAAATATTCCCCATGGCCGATGGGGGCGAGGGCACTGTGGATGCCCTGACCTCTGCCGGGGGTGCGCTGCAAACCGTAACGGTCACCGGCCCCTTAGGTCAGCCGGTGGAAGCGGCCTATGGCCTTTTGGAAGGCAACCGGGCGGTGATGGAAATGTCCGCCGCCGCAGGGATCACTTTGGTGGAGCCTGATCGGCGGAATCCCTTGGAAACCACCACCTATGGTGTGGGGGAAATGATCAAGGACGCCATTCAAAAGGGCTGCCGTGATTTTCTGATGGGCATTGGCGGCAGCGCTACCAACGATGGCGGTATCGGCATGCTTCAGGCTCTGGGCTTTGCCTTTTTGGATGCTCAGGGCAACCCCATTCCTATGGGGGGCAAAGGATTGGAACAGTTGGCAAAGATCTCTGCCGAAAAGGTCTTGCCGGAACTGAAGAACTGCAAATTCCGCATCGCCTGTGATGTGAAAAATCCCCTTTGCGGGGAACAGGGGTGCAGTGCCGTATACGGTCCCCAAAAGGGCGCCACACCCGAGATGATCCGGGCCATGGACGGCTGGCTGAAAAACTATGCTGCCCTTACCAAAGAGTGGAACCCCGCCGCCGATGCGGATTTTCCCGGTGCCGGTGCGGCGGGAGGAATGGGCTTTGCCTTTTTGGCCTATCTGCAGGGGGAATTAGCCCCCGGGGTGGATCTGGTGATGGAACAATTAGGGCTGGAGGACGCTTTGAAGGATGCCCGCCTGGTGATTACCGGGGAAGGGCGGTTAGACGGCCAGTCTTATATGGGCAAGGCCCCCATAGGGGTGGCTAAACTTGCCAAAAAGTACGAAAAATCCGTATTGGCCTTTTCGGGGTGCGTTACCCCGGAGGCAAGGGGGTGCAACGCCCACGGGATCGATGCGTTCTTCCCCGTGTTAAGAACCCCCTGCACCACGGAAGAAGCAATGGAATTTGAAACCGCCCGTAAGAACCTGGCGGATACGGTAGAACAGGCCCTGCGACTGTGGAAGGAGGCAACAAAATGAAGGCGGTTCTGATCCAACCCCCTTATTCACGGGACGTGAGTTTTTCAGAGGAATATTTTCAATATAAAATGGACCTTTTGGACCAATGCACGGAGGCGGATATCATCGTTCTGCCCGAATACAGTGACGTACCCTGCGCCACCAAGGATTTGGAAGAAACTCTTTTTTATCATCATAAATACATCGGCCCCCTGTTGGAAAAATGCCGTGCCACCGCCCTGCGCCTGGGGGCAATGGTGTTTGTGAATGCCCTGAGTTTGGAAGAAACGGGCTACCGCAATACCACCTATTGTTTCGACCGCCAAGGGGAACTGCGGGGCAAATATTTCAAAAAGCATCTGCCGCCCTTGGAATTAGAGGTTTTAAAGCTGGATTCTGCCTATACCTTTGAATATTCCGAACCCTATGTGCTGGAGATGGAGGGTCTGCGGTTCGGCTTTTTGACCTGCTATGATTTTTATTTTTACGAGGCTTTTGCCAATATGGCTCGGAACAAGCTGGATATTATTATCGGTTGCTCCCTGCAACGGAGCGACAGCCACGACGCCATCGAAATTATGTGCCGCTTTTTGGCCTATAATACCAACGCCTATGTACTGCGTTCCTCGGTGAGTTTTGACGAACAGTCCACCATCTGCGGGGCTTCTATGGCGGTTTCGCCCCGGGGCGAGGTGTTGGCCAATCTGAAGGGTAAATTCGGCTCCGCAACGGTGGAGTTTGACCCCAAGGATAAATACCTGAAACCCGCCGGCTACGGCAACCC
>JAZOXD010000220.1:0-1509 GCA_045659565.1 Eubacteriales bacterium
CCCTCCAGCCTTTATTCCGTTGGCCAAATCGCCAAGGAAAAGTTGGAAGAAGCCCGGGCAAAGATCGCCGCTCTGTTGGGCGCCGATCCCAAGGAGATCTATTTCACCTCCGGCGGAAGTGAAGCCGATAACCAGGCCATCCGCTCTGCCGCCTATTGGGGCGCAAAAAAAGGCAAAAAGCATCTGATCTCCACCAAATTTGAACATCACGCCGTTCTGCATACCCTGAAACGGTTGGAGGAAGAAGGCTTTGAGGTCACCCTTTTGGAAGTCCACGAGGACGGCGTTGTCCGCCCCGAGGAACTGAAGGCCGCCCTGCGGGAAGATACCGCTTTGGTAACCATTATGTTCGCCAACAACGAAATCGGCACCCTGCAGCCCATCCAAGAACTGGGCGCCATCTGCAAAGAAGCAGGGGTTCCCTTCCATACCGACGCCGTGCAGGCAGTGGCCCACGTGAAGGTGGATGTGAAGGAACAAAATATTGATATGCTTTCCATCTCTGCCCATAAATTCCATGGCCCTCGGGGCATCGGTGCTCTTTATGTGCGCCGGGGCATTCCCCTGAAGGCCCTGATCGAAGGCGGCGCCCAGGAGCGGGGTCGCCGGGCGGGAACGGAAAATCTGCCCGCCATCGTTGGGATGGCCGCCGCTTTAGAGGATTCTATCAACCATTTAGAGGAGCGGAGTGCCTATATCAGCGGCTTGCGGGATCGGTTGATCGAAGGCTTGAGCCAAATTCCCCACAGTAAATTGAACGGCCACCCCACCCAGCGGGTGCCCGGCACCGTGAATTTCTGTTTTGAAGGGGTGGAGGGTGAATCCCTCTTGCTCCTGCTGGACGATAAGGGCATCGCCGCCTCCAGCGGCTCCGCCTGCACCAGCGGATCTTTGGATCCCAGCCACGTGCTTTTAAGCCTGGGGCTCCCCCACGAGGTGGCCCACGGATCCCTGCGGCTTTCCATTAACGAAACCAACACCCCCGAAGAAATGGACTATATCGTAAAGGCAGTTACCGATGTAATCGGCTATCTGCGGATGATCTCCCCGGTTTGGGAGGAATTGCAAAAAGGAGAAAGACAATATGTTATACAGTGAAAAAGTAATGGACCACTTCCGCAACCCCCGGAATGTGGGCGAGATTGAAAACGCCGACGGCATCGGCGAGGTGGGCAACGCAAAATGCGGCGATATTATGAAGATCTATCTGAAGATCGAAAACGGCATCATCGTGGATGCCAAGTTCAAGACCTTCGGTTGCGGCTCCGCCATCGCCACCAGTTCCATGGCCACCGAGATGATCAAGGGCAAATCCGTGGACGAAGCCCTCACCCTCTCCAACAAGGCTGTTGTGGAAGCCCTGGACGGCCTGCCCGCTCAAAAAATTCATTGTTCCGTTTTGGCCGAAGAGGCTGTGAAGGCTGCAGTGAAGGATTATTATGATAAAAAGGGCATCGCCTATGATAAGGAAATGTTCTGCGATGGCGATTGCTGCCATTGCCACGCCCA
>JAZOXD010000221.1:0-2151 GCA_045659565.1 Eubacteriales bacterium
AAAATAGATGCGCATATAGGTTTCGGAAAGATCGATATTCTCCGCCGGAGTGCCCATCAGTTCCAGCATCGGCCGAGTGGCCAGCTGACCCAAAATCACCAGCACCCCTGCGCTGATGGCAGCCAAAGGAATGGCGGTGTGAACCGTTTTTTTCACCAATTTATCCTGCTTGGCGCCCAGGGCGTGGGCAACCGTTACACCGGAGCCGGTGGAAAAGCCGACAAAAAATGTGACAAGCAAATTAATAAGGGAGCCCGTTGCGCCCACAGCGCCCACGGAAACGCTGCCGCAAAAGCGGCCAACCACCACCAAGTCTGCCGCATTGAACAAAAGCTGCAAAATGCCGGTAGCCATGATCGGCAGAGAATAAAAAAAGATTTTTTTAAAAAATGGCCCTTGGGTCATATCCAATGATTTGCTTTTCATTTGATACCTCTTTATTTCGAAAACAACAATAACCTATAACTCATTATATCACCTTCACATAAAAAATCAATCCCGTTTTTCTGCAACGAAAAAGTTTCGTAAAACATTGACTTTTTGCTCCAAAATATTATACTTTAATTAAATATACCTTATAAAGGAGAATTCAAAAATGTTACAAGCAGGCTTTGCCCGTGCGGACGTGACCCCGCCTTTGGGGACTTATCTTTCCGGCTATTTTAATTTACGCACCTCTGTTGGGGTAAAGGACCCTATCTATCTGAACGCCTTGGCGATCACCAACGATGAGGATACCGTTCTGGTGATTACAGGCGACTTTATGTATATTGCCATGAGTTTTATGGATAAATGCCGCGCCTTGATCTCTGCAGACAACGGCATCCCCGCCGACCATATTATGCTGCAATCCATTCATCAGCACACCTCCACCTATCCCGGTGTGGATTGTGTAAACGAGCGGGAATACACCGATCTTTTAGTCCGAAAATATCGCGACGTAGCCAAAATGGCTCTGGATGACCGCAAGGAATCCCGCATCTTTATTGGTGAAAAAGAAGTGGCAAAGCCCATCTCCTTTATCCGTCGGTACCGAATGAAGGACGGCACCTCCCGCACCAACCCCGGCCACAAGCGTTGGGACGAGGTTGCCCACCCCTTAGGGGAGCCCGATAACGTCACCCGCCTGGTGCGGTTTATGCGGCAAGATGCCCCCGACATCGCCTTTGTGAACTTCAGCACCCATCCCGACGTGGTGGGCGGTGAAAAATTCAGCGCCGACTGGCCCGGCTTCGTGCGGACCTTTACCGAACAGCGGCTGGAAAACGTGCACTGCATTATGATGAACGGCTGTCAGGGTGATACAAACCACATTGATTATAGCATTGAGCGTGATACCACCCCCGAAGGCCGCTATGCCCATAGCCAAATGATGGGTCGGATGATTACCGATTCCGTGGTGGAACTTTGGGATCACCTGGAAGAGATCCCCGCCGGCGCGGTCAAAGCTCAAATGGCAATCGTGCGCACCCCCTCTAACACCGATTGTATGGATAAACTTGAGGAATACAAGGCTCTGCAGAAAGAACTGACCGAAGGAACCCGTGAATTCCACGGTACCATGGCAGAACGCGCCGACATCCGCCGGGTTTCCGCTATGGATTCACTGCCCCTGTTCCAGCGGGTGCCCATTACCGTGCTTTCCTTCGGCAAGGTAGCCATCGTAGGTTACGGCGGCGAGCCCTTTACCGAATATGCCCAAAACGTACGGAAGGCCAACCCCCACCTCTTCGTGCTTTCCGCCTGCCTGGCCAACGGCAGTCAGGGCTATCTGCCCTCCAAAGCCGCCTTTGAAGAAGGGGGCTACGAAGCCCACGCCACCAACTTCACCATCGGTGTAGCCGATGCCTGCCAAAACAAGGCCAATGAGTTCCTGGCAAAGATCTAACCCCCTCTGATGTGTCAGCGGACACATCCTGTCCCCCTTCCAAGGGGGACAAAACAAAAGATTGCTGACGGAGATCCGGGAGGAAACGACTTCCCGGATCTCTGATTTATTTTGCTGAAAATATAAAAATGTTCTGTAGGAAACGATGCTCCCTACAATGAAAATTGCAATCTCTTCCGCAAAGAAAACCCCCGGACAGAAAATTCTGTCCGGGGGTTTTTATGTTCCTGCTAAACAGGCGTTATTTGGTTTTGATTACGATC
>JAZOXD010000222.1:0-2351 GCA_045659565.1 Eubacteriales bacterium
ATTAAATGGAGGAAGAAAAATGCGCTACGTCGATGGAGCAATTAACGGAATTGGGGTTGTTGGAAACTCCAAGCGATATTCGGGTGTTGACCATTATCGGCCAGATCGAAGGACATTTTATTGCTCCGGAACAGAATAAAACCACCAAATACGAACATCTTTTACCCTTGCTGGTGGCAATGGAAGAGGATCCTGCTGTTAAAGGTGTTTTAATTCTTTTAAATACCATGGGTGGCGATGTGGAGGCGGGGCTGGCGATTGCCGAACTGATCGCTTCGATGAAAACGCCAACGGTTTCATTGGTGCTGGGTGGGGGCCATTCCATCGGTGTGCCTTTGGCCTGTGCCGCTAAAAGATCTTTTATTGCTTCAACGGCAACCATGCTGCTGCATCCCGTTCGTGCCACAGGAACGGTGATTGGCGTTTCCCAAAGTTTTCGGATGATCGAAGCCATGCAAAACCGGGTCTGTCGGTTTATTGAGGCTCATTCCACCATCTCTCCGGAAAAACTGATGATGCTGATTCTCTCGGTGGGGAAGATGGCCGGCGATGTGGGAACCATCCTCAGCGGGGAAGAGGCGGTGGCCGAAGGTCTCATTAATGAAGTGGGCGGCTTGGATAAAGCTTTGGCCGCTTTAAAAGAAATGATTGAAAATGACAAGAAAACTGGTATAATAAAAGAATAGTATTGAACCGGAGGTTTTTCATGACCATAGCATCCCTTAAAAATTTAGTGGTTGAATTCGGCGAGCGACGGGTGATTGATGAAGTGACGGTCACCTGCGAGGAAGGCGCCGTCATCGGCCTCATTGGCAGTAACGGCGCCGGCAAGTCCACCCTTCTGAATGTGTTAGAAGGGTCCTTGCCGGAAACCGCCGGCGAGCGCTACCTTCATCCCAAGGCACGGATCGGCTACCTGCGTCAGAACAGCGGCCTTTCCGGTAGCCTCAATATTATGGATGAACTGCGCAGCGTGGTGCGGGAAGGGCTGGATGCCATCGAAAAACTTCCCACCGCCTCTGCGGCGGAATATCCCCGCCTGCAGGCCATTATCGACGCAACAGATGCCTATCATATCGATTATCGGATCCAGACGGTGCTGAACGGTATGGGCTTTGCGGGGCGGGATCTTTCTATGAAGGTAGAGGATCTTTCCGGTGGCGAAATGACCCGCCTGGCTCTTTGCAAGTTATTGGTGGAGCAGCCCAACCTTCTCTTGTTGGACGAGCCCACCAACCATCTGGATTTCCGCACCCTCTCCTGGTTGGAGGACTACATAAAGGCCTATAAGGGTTCTGTGATCCTGGTCTCCCACGATCGCTTTTTCCTGGATCGCTGTGTGACCGAAATCTGGGATATGGAGGCGGGCAAAATCCGCTCCTACCCCGGGAATTATACGTCCTTCAAGGAACAAAAAGCTCTTTGGATGAAGGAACAGGAACGTCTTTTTGAGCAACAGGAAAAAGAAGTGGCCAAGCTTACCGACTATATTGATCGCAACTTGGTGCGGGCTTCCACCTCTGCCATGGCAAAAAGCCGCCGTAAGCAACTGGAAAAGATGGAACTGATCGAGCGTCCTAAAACCGAAGAACGCCGTCTGCATCTGAAATTTCCGGTGGATATCGGCGGCGGTAACGATGTGTTGCAATGCCGGGACCTTTCCGTAACGGTGGGCGAGGATCACGAACTGTTCCGTAACCTCACCTTCCGGATGCAAAAGGGCGAAAAAATCGCCATCGTGGGCGATAATGGTACCGGAAAAACCACCCTCTTTTCGGTGCTTACCGGTGAACTTCCTGCCCAAACCGGTCGGATTCGCTGGGGCACCAATATTCAATTGGGCTATTTTCACCAGGCTATGCAATTCCAAAAGGAAGAAAACTCCGTTTTCCAGGAACTCAGCGACCGCTGGCCCCTTTTGAATAATCAACAGCTTCGCTCCATTCTGGCACAGGTTTCCTTCCTGGGGGAAGAAGTGGACTTGAAGGTGGGCACCTTAAGCGGTGGCGAGCGGGCCCGATTCCAGTTTGCAGATCTGATGCTCAAGCGCTGTAATACCCTGTTGCTGGATGAACCCACCAACCATCTGGATCTGCCCGCCCGGGAAGAAGTGGAGCGCAGCCTGGAGGATTTTAATGGAAATCTGCTGGTGGTGTCCCACGATCGATATTTCCTAACCCACGTGCCCACCCGGATTTTAAAATTGACCGCCAACGGCCTGGAGGAACTAAAAAGCCTGGAGGATTATTGGAAGGAAGAGGCCTCTGTTTCTGTTCCTGCCAAGGAAAAGAAGGCGCCCACCGCCAATACCGGTTATAAAACCAAGGAAGAACGTGTCAAAGAGGCTGCCC
>JAZOXD010000223.1:0-41921 GCA_045659565.1 Eubacteriales bacterium
AGTATATCGATCCCAGAGAAGAATAAGGAAGGAGGAACGTTCAATGGCTACTTTTGAAAGTTATGAAAGAAGAATCGGTAAAATCCAGCCCGTATTGGATCAGTATGGATTCAAGACCCTGGATGAGGCAAACGAGTTTTGCCTGGCTAAGGGCATTGATGTTGCCTCTATCGTAAAGGGCGTTCAGCCCATCGCATTCGAGAACGCTTGCTGGGCTTATACCCTGGGTTGCGCTATCGCTCTGAAGAAGAACTGCACCCGTGCTGCTGATGCTGCTAAGGCCATCGGTGAAGGTCTGCAGGCTTTCTGTATCCCCGGCTCCGTTGCCGAAACCCGTGACGTAGGTCTGGGCCACGGTAACCTGGCTTCCATGCTGCTGGAAGAGACCACCAAGTGCTTCTGCTTCCTGGCTGGTCACGAATCCTTCGCCGCTGCCGAAGGTGCTATCGGTATTGCTAAGACTGCCAATAAGGTTCGTAAAGAGCCCCTGCAGGTTATCCTGAACGGTCTGGGCAAGGATGCCGCTTATATCATTTCCAGAATCAACGGCTTCACCTATGTAGAAACCGACTACGACTTCTACACCAGCGAGTTGAAGATCGTGAACACCACCGCATATTCCGATGGTGATAAGGCTAAGGTTCGTTGCTACGGCGCTAACGACGTTCTGGAAGGCGTTGCTATCATGAAGCACGAGGGTGTTGACGTTTCCATCACCGGTAACTCCACCAACCCCACCCGCTTCCAGCATCCCGTTGCAGGTACCTATAAGAAATGGGCCATCGAAAACGGCAAGAAGTATTTCTCCGTTGCTTCCGGTGGCGGTACCGGCCGTACCCTGCACCCCGATAATATGGCTGCAGGCCCCGCTTCCTATGGCTTGACCGATACTATGGGCCGTATGCACGGTGACGCTCAGTTCGCCGGCTCCTCTTCCGTTCCTGCTCACGTTGAAATGATGGGCTTGATCGGTATGGGCAATAACCCCATGGTAGGCGCAACCGTAGCTGTTGCAGTTGCTGTGGAAGAATCCCTGAAGTAATAAGGCTTTTCAAGCCTTCGGGCAATGGTAAAAATCTTATTGCGTAAAATCAATTCATAAAAAATAGCGGTGCAATCAGCACCGCTATTTTTAATAGTTCCTTTCGCTCTTTCGATATTGGGTCGGTGTTTTCCCGCAAAGCTCCTTGAATCGACGGGAAAAATAATAGGAGTCGCAAAAGCCAAGATTCTCTCCGATTTCGGCAATCGACTGAGTGGTAAACAGCAAGCGCCTCTGTGCTTCGAAAAGCAGCATTTCATCTATATACCGTCCTACGCTCTTTCCCAACTCCCGATGAAATGTATTGTTCAAGGTTCGCTCGGAGAGATACACCTGCTCCGCCAAAGCACGCACCGAAAGGCGGGCAGAAAGGTTTCTGCGAATATGGCGAATTGTCCGTTGCACCGCCAAGGAATAGTTGGTCTCGTCATCATTGCCTATTCCCGCCGACTCCAAACCTGCCAAAACATCCTCCAGCAAAAGCTGCTTCAAGCATAGGGTTTTGCAAAGGTTTTGCCTGGTGCATAGTTCCTCCAGTCTTTTCTGCTTTTCCTTGGAAAAGGGATGGCAGATAGGTCTACGAAGCTCCATAACCAGATCATAACCGTCCCGCTTCAAAAGGGTCAGATGAAAATAATACTTTTCCGCCATACCGTCGCATCCTGCAGAAAAAGGAAGCCCTGCCGGAAGCAGGTAAAACCACCCCGCTCGAAGCGGAATCCGCTCTCCCGCAAATTCCAGCCACGCCTCTCCCGTGGTAAAATAATATAATCTGGAATAAGGCGCTCCTTGTATCTGTAATCTCCAGTTTTCGTCCAACTGCGCGAAAGCTCCCTCTAAAAGATAGGGCTGAAGATAATTTCCTTGCTCCGTAAAGGAGACGTGTTGGATGTTCATTTTCTGTTTTCTCCATTTTTATTTCGGTTTATTATATGGTGTTTTCCAACTTCTTCATTTATAATAACATATAGACGATAAAATTACAAGGAGTTGATTGCCATGCCATACACCACCAAAAAGACCCTCGGCGATACCACATGGTTTACCAGGGACCGCTTCGGAATGTTTATCCATTTTGGCTTATATGCCCTGCCTGCACGGCACGAATGGATCAAAACACGTGAAGAACTCACCGACGAGGATTATCAAAAATACTTCGATCATTTCAATCCGGATCTGACGGACGCCCGCGAATGGGCAAAAAAAGCCAAAGAGGCAGGAATGAAATATGTGGTCTTCACCACCAAGCACCACGAAGGTTTTTGTCTTTGGGACAGCAAATATACCGATTATAAGGTTACCAACACTCCCTATGGCAAAGATATTTTAAAAGAAGTAACCGATGCCTTCCGTGCCGAAGGTTTGCGTATTGGTCTATATTATTCCCTTATCGATTGGCACCACCCCGATTTCCGAATCGATACCATTCATCCGGATCGCAACCGTCAGGAGCGGGTCGATGCCAATCCTACCCGTGATATGGCCCGATATGCCCAATATATGCGGGATCAGGTCACCGAGCTTTTGAGCGGATACGGAGATATTGATATCCTGTGGCTTGATTTTTCCTACAGTGCAATAAAAAATTACAGCTATCTGCCCGGTCTGCTCGGAAAGGGAAAGGATGATTGGGAATCGGAGAAGCTAATCGCCACCGCCCGCTCCATCCGTCCCAATATCATCATCAACAATCGCAGTGGGATCGAGCAGGATATTTTTACCCCCGAGCAGGTTGAGGTCAATCGCTGGGTAACCCATCCCGAAACAGGGGAGAGAGTCGTTTGGGAAACCTGCCAGACCTTCAGCGGAAGCTGGGGCTATCATCGAGACGAGACCAGCTGGAAATCCCCTGAAATGCTGCTTGAATTTTTGATCCGTACCGTGGCTTGCGGCGGAAATCTGCTGATGAACGTAGGACCTACGGGTCGCGGTACCTTCGACTATCGTGCCGATACCGCCCTTCAGGTCTATGCCGATTGGATGAAGTATAACAGCCGCTCCATCTATAACTGCACGATGGCAGAACCCGAATTCATCGCCCCCGCAGGAAACTACTACACCCAAAGCGCTGATGGAAAGCGCTTATATCTTCATCTTTTTAAATATCCCTTTAAGACGCTTATCCTTCCCGGTCTTGCCGGAAAGATCAAATATGCTCAATTCCTGCATGATGCCAGCGAAATTCTTTATAGCGAAAAGTCGCCTAAGGCCGCTTCCTTGACAAGCGGGAGCATCAATAAGAACGAAGAAGCCTCTGTTTATCTTACCCTTCCCGTCACTGCACCGCCCACCCTCGTTCCGGTCATTGAGCTCTTTTTGAAATAATGCCATACGAGAGATAGCAGCTTTCAATCGTCTAAAGAAAGATTCCATCACAGCGTTGTTTCTTGATATTTCGCTCCGGACATACCTTGAATTGATCGTTGTGCATAAGGATAAAATCCCGATGGTTGGTATGGCTGTATCTGAAGCGCTGAAATAAGCGCAAGAGGGTTGAAATTAGCGCATAAAAAAGGAACTCCCTCGGGAGTTCCTTTTTTATGGTTTTTTTAAAAGCATATGCCGACCCGTAACAAATTTTATGTAATTTTGTTCTCGTTTCGGTAATTAAGAGGTCTTGTGCCGGTGGTTTCATAAAAGACCTTGGAAAAATAGTGTACGGTTTTAAAACCCGTTGCAATTGCGATTTGCGAAGTATTCATATCAGAATAGAGAAGCAGTTCTTTTGCCTTTTCCACACGCTTGTCTTTGAGAAAATTCATTGGCGTCTGACGGGTTATTTTTTTGAATTTTCTCAAAAAATAATTCTTTTCAAAGCCAGCCACCTGAGCTAATTCATCCAGGGTGATATTCTCAGCAAGATTTTGTTCCATATAAGAAATCACGGTGTCTATTTCCGCCGAAAAGCCCTCGGTGTTTTTATCACCATCAAGATTTTTCAGATGATCGTCATAACAACGCAATAAAAAGACGATCAATAATTGAAAATTCAGGTTGATGATTTCGGAAGACATGATCCGACTCTTGGAAGTTTCCTGATGAATCGTTTGCAGCACAGACTTTATGGGATAGTTTTTTACGCTCATGCGAAAAGGTAACTTTGTGATCTTTTCTTTTGCTTCGGGGTTATGCATATTGAATTTGATCTCGAGGGTTTTTAAGGATTCGCTATGCCCGTTAAAAAAAGCGTGTTCAAAAAACGGCGGTGTTAAATAAATGTTTCCGGGCGTCAAACTGTAGTGTTTTTCGCCTATCGTGATATCCCCGGCGCCACTGGTAACGTAAATGAAATGAAAAAACTCATGGTGGTGTTTGGATATTCCGATTTCGCTCAAATATTCACAGGACTCTATCCAAATGATGTTAAAGTCACTTAATTCCATAAAAACCCTCCCGTCCCATTTCTAATATCATACTGCATATTGCTTGAAATTGCAAATTTTAATGCGCAGTACTTCGCCTAATATGCATTCGGGGGTTGGATTTAAATTCTTTTTTCGAGCAAAAGTTCAAGCATATCCATAGACTTTGCGGCATCCTCGATGGAACACAGGGGCTTTGTTCCGTTCAGCAAGCATTGAACAAAGTCGACGTTTTCGGCCTTGTAGCCATAATAGTGGGAGTATTTTTCACTTCCGGCAAGTTCAACTGCATCCAGATGCTCAACGTTTGATTCACGCACGCCTGCAGATGCTGCCGAATACATGGAACCGCCCTCGTTATAGTGGATTTGTGCACTGCATTTTGTATCACCAAAGCCTAAGTTAATATACGCACTTGCATCCGGCCCATGAATTTCAATGTCATGGAAGCGAGCGGCGCACTTGTAATTGGCACGGAGTGTTCCGGTAATTCCGTTTTCAAAGCGGACAATACTGCTCCAGGCGTTGTCTACGGGAGAATCAAAGCGCTGAACAAGAGTGGCGGCATCCTTAGGCTCGGAACCTGCAACGTAGCGCAGAAGATCCAGAGCATGTACAATATCACAATTGTATGCACTGGCATAATGCCAATCCTTATGAACGTGAGAAAACTTCATAAAGCGGCTGTCGATCTGTGTGATCTCCGTGGCGGCCTTCATTCTCTTTAAAACCTCTTGAACAAGCGGCATATGCCTTCTGTTCATGGCTACAGCTGCAATTTTGCCCATCTTTTCAGCGGTTCTTGCCATGGAATGAGCCTGATAGGCAGTGATTCCGGCCGGCTTTTCCATCAGTACGTTAAGGCCTGCTTTCAAACAGGTGTCCACTACCCAATAAGTGCGATCCGGGTTAACCAGAACCACTATACCGTCTAAGTCCTCGTTTGCGATCATTTCGTGGTGCAGAGCATAGGTTTTCTTAATACCGTGCTGTTCGGCAATGGCTTTTGCCTTTTCCTCATACAAGTCGCAAATGGCAACGATTTCGCATTCCTCGATCTCCATAATGCTGGGAACGTGAATCTTTCTGGCCATTCCGCCCGCCCCAATGATACCTAATCTGATTTTCTTTGACATGGTGTTCCTCCTAAAATGTTATTGATTTATTTTAAAAATACCTTTTTACCGGTCTTTGCCGATTCATAAATAGCACAAACGATGTCTATGGCTTTTTTTCCTTCACAGGCATCGATCCAAGGCTTTTTATTTGATAAAACAGATTTTATAAAATCCTTCAACTGCTCGGCGTGAAGCGAGGAGTCAATGCCGTCAGGCCTGCTTGCTGACGCATAATTTTTACTTTCACCTGTCACAAGGTGCTCTTCTCCCTTTACGTCACAAATTTCGATTGAATCTTCACATAAGACGATGGTGCCGCCGGAACCGCAAATTTCTATTCTGCGGGCATAGCCCGGTGCAACGGAGGTGGTTGCCTGAATGGTGCCGAGCGCGCCGTTTTCATACTCCAGAACGGCAGTTAACGTATCCTCTGTCTCAATATCATGGACAAGCGTTTTCGCAAATGCAGAAACCGCTACCACCTTTCCCATAATGCACTGCAGAAGATCTACACCGTGAATGCCCTGGTTCATTAGCGCACCGCCACCATCCATAGCCTGCGTTCCGCGCCATGCATTGTTTGCATAGTACGCCGGGTCACGCCAATATTTCATAATGGCATTGCCCAACGTTATTGTACCAAGCTTGCCGCTGTCTGCGATTCGTTTTATTTCTTTCAAGGCTTTTGTGTATCTGAGCTGAGAAATGACCGAAACAAAAACGTGGTTTTCTTCAGCGGCTTTGATGATTTTCTCCGCCTGGCTTGGGGTAAGCGCAATGGGCTTTTCTATCACAACGTGTTTTTTATAATGGATACATTCCATAGCAGCCTCAAAATGAAGCCCGCTCGGCAGACAAATGCAAACAGCGTCTATCTTATCGGAAGAGAGAAACGCCTCCTTGCTTTTGAAGCCTGCAACGTCAAACCTTTCGCAAAAGGCATTGCATGCACTCTCATTAAAGTCATAGGCACCGGTGATAACGGCTCGGTCGATTTGCGTTATGGCATTGGCATGAACGGTTGAGATTAAACCGCACCCTAAAATACCAAACCTGAATTTCTCCATTCGTGCACCTCTTTTTTATGTAGATAACGATCAAAATACTTCGGTAATTCAAAAACTCCGCCATTTGTTTCGTAGAACCGGTCCCCGAGATAAAAAATCCCGTCTTCGCATTTTGTGAAACGCTCTCCGTACCAAGGATGATGCCGAAGCATCCTTTCCCAATTGACATAATTTTGCTCCCCGTTGGATTCAATAACCCCCACGTTCATTTTCGGGATCGGGTTAAGGCGGGCCGCTACGCATTGATTCCATGATACCATGATAGGATTAACCGTCAGATCGGCACAAAAGCAGATGATACCGTGCCTTCGTGCATGTTCCCACATTCTGATGGTCATACTAAGGGTTTTCGCAATGGGCTTAAGTGCTAAAGCCTTGTAGCCCAACGCAATACGTTCTTGTACGTCTTCTGCACTGTGTGCGCTTTCATCGGCGGCAATGCAGATCGGCAGATCTCTGACGTCAATCTTGTTATCTTCATCAAACGGTTCTTCCAAAAGAACGATTCTGTCTAAAAATCCGTGTTCATCGGCAAAGCTTATTAAGGCGTTTAGTCTTTCTTTTGAATCATACCTTCCGTTAGCGTCAAGGTAATATAAAATCTTTCCTGTTTCAGTATAGGGTGTAACAATATCCTTTACTGTCTGATGAATTTCTAAAATTCTGTTTTGATCCCATAAGAGCATTTCCGTTGGATCATTATTTTTTAATGGGTCGGAACCGATCTTGATTTTGAAAAGTGCGATCCCGCTTTCCGCCATAGTGCGCACCGCCTTCAAAGGCGTGCTGTATGTGATCAGTGGAATATTGGCAAGAATTTTTTGATGTTGTCCGTCAAAGGGAGCAAGCTCATCAAAATTCTGTTTGCCGTTTTCTTTCGCCCAAAGCTGCCACATCGCAAAATCGATCGGAACCAAAGCGTTAAGGACAAAGGTCGTGCGCAAATGTTCAACCCCAATGAGCTCCTTTGCGTATGCAAGCACCTTAGGAAGTAATAGGTCCATAAGCTCAAAGGGTGTTTCGACGGCGATGTTTTCGCAAAGCTTCGCGGCATATTCTGTTGCTTTGAACATTTCCCGATTCCCGTCTTCTTCTCCCAACTTCTGAAAAACCGCCGCATCGGACCATAAAACGCTTTGAATACCAAGCCCGATTCCTGCGTCTTGGTCTGTTTCCAGCCTGACAACGGTTTGCCAGGTACAGGTTAAAGCATTTCCTTTAAATCCAAAAGCCGTTTTTAGCGGCTCTTTTTCGTAATAGCAGCTTGCCCTGCGAATGTGAATTTTTGACATAATTATACCCTCGCTGTCTTTTTCAATAACATTATAGAACATACACAACGGAATTGCTTTAGCAAATATCATCTATTTTTTATAAAATATAGACTTTTGATTTTGCAAAAACCTTTCTTCGGTGTAAGGGATCTTTTTGAATGCTGCCGATTTTTCAATGCTAAAGAGGGATTTTTAGGGAATATGCGATTATATGCCTGATTTATATATTTTAGGCTAAGCGGCATTTTCATTTTTATCTTGAAATGATATTGCGTATTTTGTCGTAAAGAAGTATAATGTTAGATAAAGCAACAGGTTATAAAAACTTCAAGCGATACGATAGGGGCTTAAAATGAAATTGATTATATTTACCGATCTGCACTATTATGGTGGCGATCGTGCAACTGCCATCTTTGGCAAGACCAAAAAACTGACCCAATATTCTATCCCGATGCTGGAGCAGTTGGTTCAAAAAGTCAATAAAGAGTATTATCCCGATGCGGTGATCAATCTTGGGGATTCTATCCAGGATTCCAATACCTACGAGTCGGATCTTCATGGGCTTACTTATATTGCAAACCGCTTTAAGGAATTTGATCCGCCCTGCTACAGCGTCTTGGGAAACCACGATATGAAGATGTTTGATTCCCACGCCGAGGCGAAAGAGATCTTCGGCTACGATCGCTTTACCTATTCCTTGGATCTGGCAGGCTACCATCTGGTTTTTCTGACCACCGCCATTGATCCCGCTGTTCATAATTTAGGCGGTGGGATTCCCAAAACCCATTATATGAGTAAAGAAGATCTTGTATGGCTTCAGCAGGATCTCTCGCAGACCGAGTTGCCCACGCTGCTCTTCAGTCACTATGCCTTTTTCGGCAAGCACGAGGGCGAGATTTTTGCAAACGCCGGGGAACTTATTAAGATCATTGAGCAAAGTGGCAAGGTCAAGGCCACCTTCTCCGGCCATACCCACGTTCCCTATCTCACCACCTGCAAGGGCGTGGAATTCCACGTCTTCGGCTCTCCCATTGCCGATCTGCAGGAAACCGGAATCCCCGACGCCCTTTATTATGAAGTGGACGTGGATGAAAACGGCATCAAGGTTACCGAGCATACCTTCAATATCACATTAAATTCTTAATTATGAATATGTAAGGAGCCAAAATGACCTTTGATCAAAATCGCTTAAATGAATTGCAAGAGCAGATCGTGGCCCTTAAACGGCTGGTTCAGCGGCTTCACCTATGTTGAACCCGACTATGATTTCTATACCAACGAAAAAAGAGACTCCCATCGGGAGTCTCTTTTCTTTAAAATCTTGCAGTTTCCTCGGCGGCGATCTGCGCCCAGCGCCAAAGGCGGGCGGGATCGTTTTTTACGGTGGAGATGTCTTTTAAGAGCATTTCCAACGCCAATCCGTTGTCTTTGGCGGCCTGCATGGTGCGGCGGAGGTCGGCACGAACCGCCTCCTCCTCAAAGGTGGGACCTGCCAGCAGGGCAGGGTTGGGCTTATTGGACATGATGTATTTTTTATTGAGCTTTCGGGCAAATTCCTCCCGATTGTTCCAAGGGGAGCAGGAGACCTTCCGCACATTGGGGAGTTGGTCGATTAGCTCCAGACGGTCGTCCAGCCGCTCGCAGCAGCCGTAATAGACAGCTCCGAAGCGGGCGAAGAGCTCCTTCATATAAGGGAGTTCAAATTCTTCGGTTATCTCGGGGGAGACGGAAGAAAAAAGCTGAGCCATGCCGAATGCCCACGCCCGATCTGCAGTTACAGTTCCTGCGCCGTAGGGCAGATCGTCGGAGAAGGTATGGGAGCAATGGCAGAGGGTGTTTGCGGTGTCGAAAGCGGAAAGGGCGTTGTATTGATCTATGGCGTTCAGCGTGCAATTGGTGAGCTTTCGCATGATGGCGTGCAGGTGCTCAGGGCGGTCGTAAAGATCCATATAGCATTCGGTAACGCCACGTGCCATAGAGACCCAATCCCAAACGCCAAGGTGTATTGTGAGTCCGCTCTCCATCACCGGGGCGATGCCGTTGAAGATTTGGTGCGCCTGCTCCCGATGCAGAATGCGATCTTTATCCACTTCAACGGTCATGGGGCGGAGCTTTTCGATATCCTCGGGGTTTTGCAGGACGTCGGTGTATTTTTGGGCATGGATCTTTCCCGCTTCTCCGATGGTTTTCTTTTGAATGTTCAAGCCAAAACTGGCTGTTCTCTTAAAGGAGGTAAAGGGGGAGGGCAGAATGATATATGGGGGCAGCACCATATCCACCGGCAGATGCTCCCATTTATAAATAGAGCGGCGGAGCCAATGTTCCACCCACTGCCAATAGGGATCCTCGATTCGGCAACGGAGGGCGTCCTCCTCCAGTTCCACCCAAGGTATCTGGTCGATGAGTACCATCGGCTTTTGCATCTCCCGCCGATTTAGCGCCAGCCAAAGCTTTTTGGTCTCGGCTTGGCATGGGAGGGTGGCGTAGCTCATATATTTTTCCGCCAGCTGCCGTAGCAGGGCGATTTGATCGTGGTTTAGCATTTTTATCACCTCGCTTTCATTATAAGGGTGAAAAAGTGATCTGTAAACCAAAAAAATGACCTAAAATGGTACAAAAATTGATTTTTTGTGATAAAATGAAAAAGAGGTGAGGAAAATGGAACTATTGACCCACGGATTGGGGGTTTGCCCTTCGGATTGGAGGGTGTGTCAGCAGGAGCCATCCGGCTATTCACGGGTGTACTATATTCGCTCCGGCTATGTTCGGTATCAGGATGCCGATCGGGAGACGGTGCTGAAGCAGGGGTACCTTTACCTGTTTCCTGCTTCCCGCCCCTATCGGATTATCCACGATCCCAAGCGGCCCATCGATTGCCTTTGGTTTCATATCGACTTTTTTTCTTATGATATCGATCGGATGGTGGAACTGAATCCTGCGGAGGAGCCCACTCTTGCCCATATTCTGAAGGCAATGTTGGCGGAACTTTCTCTGCAGAAAGAGCGCTCCCCCCTTCTTTTGGTGTTGGTGGAGGCAATGTGCCACACGGTACTGCGCTCCTGCCCCTTTCAGGCAACTGAGGAGGAAATGCAGCGTATCATTGAATATATGCGTACTCACTTTGCCGACCACGATCTGACGGTACAGAGTCTGGCTCGCCGCTTCGGCTACACCGCCGCCCACCTGATCCGAAAGTTTCAAGCCGGCGTGCACAATACCCCGCATCGATATCTGGCGACTCTGCGGCTCTCTTACGGGGCAAAACGCCTTTTGGAGGGTGCGACCGTTTCGGCGGCTGCGAACGAGAGTGGCTATGGGGACGTGAAGTCCTTTTCCAGAGCCTTTATGAAACTTTACGGGATTCCCCCCTCCCGTTACCGTCATTATTACAGACCCATGGCATAATTTTGTTGGCAAATCGGAAGGGGAGTTTGATACTGCATTTATCTTTTTGTCGACAAATTATCATATATTTTACACTTACTCTCACCTCCTTTCTGTGAGCAAGAGAAAATCTCGCAACAATTTATTTGCCATTTTTAATTTTCGCTTGACAAAATGGTTTACTGCTGATAAACTAAAATTGAAGAAAAGGTTTATTGTTAATAAACCAAAAGGAGGTATTCCCATGGAAGAAATGAAATTAGGCGTGGTGGAGACCCGTTTTGCGGAACTGATTTGGCAAAAAGAGCCCTTGCCCTCCGGGGAACTGGTGAAACTTTGCGAAAAGGAACTAAACTGGAAAAAGCCCACCACCTATACCGTTCTGCGAAAGCTTTGCGAAAGGGGTATCTTTCAGAACGAAGGGGGAACGGTTCGCTCCCGTATCAGCAAGGCGGATTTTTATGCCCTGCAAAGCGAAAAATTTGTGGAAGATACCTTTCGGGGATCCTTGCCTGCCTTTTTGGCGGCCTTTACCTCCCGTAAAAAACTTTCCTCGGAGGATGTGGAAAAACTTCGTAAAATGATCGAAGACTATAAGGAGGATTAACGATGGATCAACTGTTTTTAAAACTCCTGAATATGAGTATCTCTGCCGGCTGGCTGGCCCTTGTGATCATGGTGTTGCGCCCCTTGATGAAGCGGGTGCCCAGGGCCATCCATTGCCTGTTGTGGGGGCTGGTGGGCCTCAGGTTGATCTGGCCCTTTTCCATTAAAAGTATTTTGAGCCTGCTCCCCAGCGCCCAAACGGTGCCCCCGGAGATTGTGTATGAACAAATCCCTACCATTCACAGCGGTGTACCGGCCATCAATTCGGTGGTCAACCCTATTTTGTCCGAATCCTCCGCCGCCACTCCGATGGCCAGCGTGAACCCCATTCAGATCTGGCTGTTTTTGGCTGAAAACATTTGGGTGTTGGGGATGATCCTGATGGTTCTCTATGCCCTTATCAGCTATCTCCGCATCGCATTAAGAGTTCGAGCCAGGTTGCCCTTAGGCGGTAAGCTCTATGCCTGCGATGCCATCGATACCCCCTTTATTTTAGGGGTGTTTCGACCTAAGATCTTTCTGCCCTCTGCCCTGAATGGGGAAGAGCAGGCCTATGTGATCGCCCACGAACAGGCCCACCTGAAACGTAAGGACCATTGGTGGAAGCCCCTGGGCTTTCTGCTTCTCACCGTCTATTGGTTCAATCCCTTGATGTGGCTGGCCTATATCCTCCTTTGCCGGGATATCGAATTGGCCTGCGATGAAAAGGTGATCAAGGAAATGGGGATCGACGATAAAAAAGCCTATTCCCGGGCCCTTTTGCAATGCAGCGCCCCCCGGCGGCTCATCGCCGCCTGCCCTCTGGCCTTCGGCGAGGGGGGGGTAGCCCAGCGGGTCAAATCGGTGCTTCACTATAAAAAGCCCGCCTTTTGGATCATCCTGGTGGCGATGCTCACAAGCATCACCCTGGCAGTCTGCTTTTTAACGGATCCCATCTCAAAACCGAAGGACGAAAACACCAATTTTAACGTTTTGTCAACCGTTTCCTCCTATCCCGGCATTTCGTTGGAATTATCCTCGGTCATCGGTCAGGAGATCACCGTAACCTGGATCAACGATGCGGATCAGGAGATGGAATTCGGCAATCCCTTTAAATTATATCGATTGGAAGGGGAGGAATGGGTAGAGCCCCTGCGGGGCCATACCGTCTTTGAATTGCCTGCCTACCCGCTATCCCCCGGAAAAAAGGCCTCCCACGTTTATTCGATCGATCATTATGACGTTAGTATAGCGGGGCTGTATCGCTTCGAAAGCGAATTCGGTGTTGGCAGAGAAGAACACACCATCTGTGTAGAATTTCAATTAAATGAAGGGATCGCTAATCATAAGATCCGGCTGTATGATCCCATCGCCATGATCTATACCCACGGGGGCTTTTCCTTTGTGCAAACAGCGGGTGGTGCTCCCTGTATCGGACTGCGGGAGCATCGCGATGGCATCAGCCTGCAGGTCTACGAGCGCAATGCTTGGCAGGATTGTGGCACGGCCATTCCCATCACCCTGACGGAGGAAAATTTCGATCAGCGGTTCACCAGCCATCAGATTTGGGAAGAAAAGACCGATGCCGCCACCCTGCGTAAAAATAATAAAACCGCCTACGAGGTCAAGCAGGACGGTTGCCTGTACCTGGTGCTGGAGCAAAAGGACGGAACCGTTTATTATGCCACCGGCCATTACGACATTCCCGAAATGGTCAATCCTAATAAAGATAGCTCCTTTATCCGCTGGCTCTATCGCACCGAATCGGTTCTCACCATCCCCAAGGAAAAGAAAAAGGTTACCACCCTTTATTTCACCTACCCGAATTCTGTTGATCCGACGCCACCCGCCCTCAACCTGTTTTTGGCAGATCAATCCTTTGATTTCTGCTTTTCCGCTTACAGCAGTTATCTGGCCTATGGGTTCTATGAGCGGGTGGGGAACGATCTGATTTTGAAAACCAAAGACGGTTTGAATACCTACGTCTTTAAAATCGGGGAACACACCCTCACCTTTGATGCCCTTCGCTCTTCTGCAATCCCCGAATTCAAATATTCCGCAAACGCCGCCGCAACCCAATGCCCTGTGCCCCACGGCGCCGTTTTTGAAACAGGGATGGAAGGAGGAACCCTTGATGACTACGTTCCAAAAACTTGACCGCCTGACCCAATTGGCCAAGGCCGATGAAACCCTGCACCAAAACCTGTTGCAAACCCGGAATCAATCGGAACCCCTGCTTTCCTTTTGTGCCCTGGCTCAAAAGCCCGGCGTGGATCTTTCCGCCGGCGAGCTCTTCGCCGTGGGAATGGAGTATTCGGATAACCAATGCAAAAGCACCAACGGCGGTAATCCTTCGCCCTATGAAGCATTTGACGATGCTTATGAAAACTTTTTAAGTTCCATTAAATAAGAAAGCCCCGTGGGGGCTTTTTTATTTGGATATTTCTTTTTCTCCCCTCATAAGGTATATGGGGTGAATTTATGGATCATAAAAAATTTATGCAAAATGCATTTTTACTCACCGCCACCGGCCTTTTACTCCGGGCGGCGGGTCTTTTATTGCGGGTGCTTCTGGCCAATGTGCTGGGCGAGGCGGGGATGGGTCTTTATTCCCTGGTCTTTACGGTTTATAACCTGTTTATCACCTTGGCCCAATCCGGCATTGCTGTTGCGGTTACTCGGATGGTGGCCCAGTATTTTGCCCTTTCCCAACCGGGCAAGGCGGTGGGGGCCTTCCATTCCTGCCTGAAATGGGCGGCGCTGTTAAGCGGCGGGGCGGGGGGGCTCTTGTTTTTGGGCAATCGGCTTCTGGCCGGCCTTTGGATAGGGAACAGCGATTGCGCTCTGGCCTTGCGGGTGCTGGCTTTTTCCTTGCCCTTTATGGCCATCTCGGGTTGTTTTTCCGGCTATTTTCTGGCCCGGCGAGAGGTACGCCCCAATTGTTTGTCGCAAATCACCGAACAAACCATCCGTCTGGCGATCTCCGGAGCGGTACTGCTCTTTTTCCGGGATCGGAGTTTAGAATTTTTGTTGGGGCTTACCGTATTGGCCAATACCATCTCCGAGGCCACCTCGTGCCTCTTTTTGGGGATTGTTTATGCCAAAAATCACCCCCGGGCCAAGGTCGAAAAGCCACCCCGGGGCAGTATCCGCCGCATTGCTCTTCCGGTGGCTGCCTCTCGTTATCTTTCAACGGGGCTCCATTCCACCGAAAATATGCTGATCCCCCTGGCCATTGCCCGCTATTCCGGCAGCTATCAGCAAGGGTTGGCGGAGTTCGGCGCTTTAAAGGGAATGGCGATACCCTTGCTCTTTTTTCCTGCCTCTTTTTTGACGGCTCTTTCTTCTCTTTTGGTGCCGGAGGTTACCGATACCTCCTCCCGTCGGGATTGGAACGCCACCCGACGGATCATCAATCGGGCCTTGAATATCACCATTTGCCTTTCGGTTATGATCTCAGGTGTCTTTTTTGTCTATGGCCGGGAATTTGGACAAATGCTCTTTCATAGTGAAACCGCCGGAATGATGCTCCGGGTGCTGGCCCCCATCACCCCCTTTATGTATCTGGATACCATTGCCGATGGCCTTTTGAAGGGGATGGATCTCCAATCCAAAACCCTTCGGAATAACACGGTGGATTCGGTGCTTCGCATTCTCTTAATCACAGTTTTGGTGCCCCTTTGCGGAATGAACGGCTTTTTGGGGGTGATGGTGTTTAGTAATATTCTGGTTTCCTCCCTGAATGTGGGAACCCTTCTCCGCTCCTGTCGGATGAGCCTCAATTGGATGGATTGGATTTTGAAGCCCCTTTCTGCCGCCGGGCTGGCCACTGCCCTGTGGGCTCTTTTGCCGGTGCGGGGCACTCTCTGGCAGATCATCGGCGGCATTTGCCTTTGGTGTTTGGCCTATCTTTTTCTTTATTGGTTGACACTCCCCGAAAAAAATTTTATAATGAAGAGGAAAGGGGAGAAGACCCATGAGAGAGCAATTATTGGAATGGCTGGAGGAAGTGCCCATCGTGGCTGCGGCCAAAAGTGATGAAGAACTGGAGCGTTGCCTGGAAAGTAAAAGCCGGGTGATCTTTCTGCTCTATGGCGATATCTGCACCGTTGCCGGTCTGGTGGAAAAGATCAAGGCGGCGGGAAAGATCGCTATCGTGCATATCGATCTGATCGATGGTCTGGCGCCTAAGGATGTCAGCGTGGATTTTATTGCCAATCAGACCCGTGCGGATGGGATCATCTCCACCAAAAGCTCCTTGATCCGTTATGCCCATCAATTGGGAATGTTCACGATCCAGCGCTATTTTCTGCTGGATTCCCGGGTGCTTGAAAATATTGCTAAAAACAGTTCTCCTGCCGATTGTCTGGAGGTATTGCCCGGGGTAATGCCCAAGATCATCCGCCTTCTGGCGGAAACCACCGGAAAGCCCATTATCGCCGGCGGAATGATCCGGGATAAGGAAGACGTGCTGGCCTCCCTTTCTGCGGGGGCTGTGGCCATCTCTTCCACTAACAGTAAGGTTTGGTTCATTGAATAGAAAGGAAGCGGATAGATGAAACTGCATTTTTTAGGTGCTGCCCATGAAGTCACCGGCTCCTGCACCCTGCTGGAAGCTGCCGGTAAAAAGATTTTGATCGATTGTGGAATGGAGCAGGGCGGCGATATTTATGAAAATGCCGATCTGCCGGTATTGCCGGCGGAGGTGGATTTTGTGGTGCTTACCCATGCCCATATCGATCATTCCGGCAAGCTGCCGATGCTGGCGGCTCAGGGCTTCCGGGGCGAGATCTACGCCACCGGTGCCACCGCCAAACTTTGCGGTATTATGTTGCAGGATTCTGCCCATATCCAAGAGCAGGAGGCAGAATGGCGCAATCGGAAAGCGACCCGTTCCGGGATGGCTCCCTATGTGCCTCTTTATACTGTTGCCGATGCAATGCATACCTTGAATTTGTTTGTGCCCTGCAGTTATCATCAGGTGATAGAGCCCGTTGAAGGGATCAAACTCCGCTTTTTGGATGCAGGTCATCTGATGGGCTCTGCCAGTATTGAATTTTCCATCACCGAAAACGGCGAAACCAAGGTGCTGCTGTTTTCCGGTGATTTAGGCAATGTAACCCGCCCCCTGATCCGGGATCCTGAAAAGCCGGATTATGCCGATGCGGTGGTGATCGAATCCACCTATGGAACCCGCCTTCACGGGGAACGCAAGGATTATATTGGCCAGCTTACCGAGGTGCTGCAGGATACCTTTGACCGGGGCGGCAATGTGGTAATCCCCTCCTTTGCGGTGGGGCGTACCCAGGAATTTTTGTATCTTCTGCGGGAAATTAAGGAAAAAGGCCTGGTGAAAGGTCATCCCAATTTTCCGGTGGTGGTGGATAGCCCCCTGGCGGTGGAAGCCACCAAAATTTATTTCAGCGATCTCACCGACTATTACGATGCGGAAATGCTGGATCTGATCCGGCGTGGGATTAATGTGCTGGAATTCCCGGGCCTGCAGGTTTCCGTCACCAGCCAGGAATCCATGGCGATCAACCAGGATAAACGCCCCAAGGTGATCCTTTCCGCCAGCGGAATGTGTGAAGCAGGGCGAATCCGCCATCATCTGAAGCATAACCTCTGGCGGGCGGATAGCACTGTTTTGTTTGTGGGCTACCAGGCCGAAGGTACTATGGGCCGCCAACTGCAAGATGGCAAGCCGGTGGTCAAACTGTTCGGCGAATCTATTCAAGTCAATGCCCGCATTGCCACAATGGATGGCATCAGCGGTCACGCAGATCAGCAAATTATGCTGGATTGGCTGGCTAATCTGCAAAATACGCCCCAAGTATTCGTGAATCATGGCAACGATACCGTTTGCGATGAATTTGCACAGGTCATCACCGCCCGGCTGGGCTATCCGGCCCAAGCCCCTTATAACGGCTCGATTTATGATCCGATCTCCGGTCAATGCCTGTCGGAAGGGAATAAAGAGCGGTTGGTTAAACCGGATGCTAAGGCCCGCCGTAGTCAAAGTGTCTTTGAACGGCTGTTGGCAGCCATTAAGCGCCTTGCCGGCGTTGCCGAAAAATGTAAGGGGCTGCCCAATAAAGAGGTGGCAAAATTTGCCGATCAGGTCAACCATTTGGCCGATAAATGGGAACAATGATTTAAAAGGAGGGAGCGTCTCCCTCCTTTTAAATCAACTTAAAACTCTACGAATCAGAGAGTTTTGAGATGCATTATCTAAAATGTAGGTTTACACTGGAATCATTCTGTTGTATGCTTGGATCAAGAGGTGATGAG
Organism: Eubacteriales bacterium; assembly: GCA_045659565.1. GTDB lineage: Bacteria > Bacillota > Clostridia > Oscillospirales > QAKW01 > QAKW01. The sequence continues at coordinate 18,124 of JAZOXD010000223.1, forward strand.
CTTGAAAAACAAACTCAAAAATTTTGCACAAAACCTTCGTTATTACCGAAAAGAAGCCGGGCTCACCCAAGAGGAACTGGGTGACCGTATCTCCTATAGCGATAAAGCCATCAGTAAATGGGAAACGGGCCGGGTCTTTCCCTCCACCGAAGCCTTGCTAAGGATTTCGGAAACCTTGAAGATTGATTTGGATACCCTGTTTATCCCCAGGGAAGAAATCTCTTATTATTTGGGTGTGGATGGGGGCGGTACCAAAACCAAATTTTTGCTGGCCGATCAAAAGGGACAAATTTTGCAAGAAATCGTGCTGGGCCCCTGCAATGCGGTGAATATGGATCACTCTGCTATCCGTAAAGTGCTGGGAGAAGGTATCGAAGCCGTTTGCGGCCAAATTCCGCACAGTCAAATTGCCGCCTTTTTCGGCCTGGCGGGCATCACGTTTGCTTCCAAAGAAAAGGTGGAATCCATTTTCAAGGGTCTGGGCTTTGCCGCAATTGGCTGGGGTGCCGATGCAGAAAATACCATTTCTGCCGGGCTCAAGGGTCGAGAGGGGCTCATCGCCATTATGGGCACCGGATCGGTGGTGTTTGCTTCACATCATGGTCAGCTGAAACGCTTTGGTGGCTATGGCCACCTTTTGGGGGACTATGCCAGCGGCTACGAGTTCGGAAAAGATGGGCTCTATGCTATTTTGAACGCCGAAAACGGCAGCGGTCCCCATACATTAATGAAGGATCTTTTTGAAAAACAGACCGGCTCCCGGATCAATGATGCCCTGATGGGTTTTTATGAAAAAGGCAAGCCTTATATTGCTTCTTTTGCGCTGCTGGTTTTTGAAGCCTGCCGGGCAGGGGATGCCATTGCTTTGCAAATTTTGCAAGAAAATGTCAACCGCTTTTCGGTTCACATTAAAGCCGCCTGTAAGCTTTTTGACCCTTCTAATCCGATCCCCCTGGTGTTCAGCGGCAGTATCACCGGGGCTATGGATCTGTTAAAGCCGTTGTTTGAAAAAGAACTGGCCGATTATAAGGTGCAGATGGAAATTTTAAAGGACGACCCCGCCTTGGGTGCGGTGCGTCTGGCAACTTTGTTAGGAGAATATAATCATGAGAACTGAAGATCGTAATCCCAAATCCACTTATATTGATCGCGTCTCCACCGCCGAGATGGTGCAGATTATGCAGGAAGCCAACCTGGAAGCCGCCCAAGCGGTGGATGCCGCTAAGGCAGAGGTAGCCTGCGCCATCGAAGCCACTGCGGAACGGATGAAAAAAGGCGGTCGTCTTTTTTACATCGGTTGCGGCACCTCGGGCCGTCTGGGGGTGGTGGATGCCTCCGAATGTCCCCCCACTTATGGGGTTCCCCATGAACTGGTCGTGGGGGTAATCGCCGGTGGTTACGAAGCTCTTCATCGGGCAGGGGAGGGCGCCGAGGATAATCGGGAAGCGGGAATCCATGATATTTCTGCCCATAACATCACCTCCCTGGATACGGTTATGGGCATCTCCGTGGCGGGGAATGCCGCCTACGTAAAAGGGGCCCTGGACTACGCCAAAGAGCAAGGTGCCCTTGCCCTGGGCCTCACCTGTAATCGGGAAAGCCTGGTGGCCGCCACCGCAGATATCTGCGTGGTCACCGATACAGGCCCCGAAATTATAACGGGCTCCACCCGTATGAAGGCGGGCAGCGCCCATAAAATGGTGTTGAATATGCTCTCTACCGGGGTAATGATCAAATTGGGGCGGGTGTATGAAAATTATATGGTCTACGTGCAACCCACCAACGAAAAACTAAAAAAACGGGTTCTGCGCATCACTTCCGAATTGATGAACTGTACCACGGAAGAAGCAGAAAAAATGTTGGAACGCCATCGTTGGCAGATTCCGGAGGTGTTGAAAAATGAAAAGTGAAGTTCGTATGATTAATGGGGAGCCCCGCCTGTTCGTGAACGGGGAATGGGTTCCTGAATGTGCTTATGTTACCTATTTTGATGAAAACAACCGTTACGATGATTTTGCCAAGGCAGGCTACCGCCTGTTCTCGGTGATTTTTTCCATGGCTTCCCGTCCGCTGAATAGTAAAACTGGCTTCTGCCCCTATCGGAAAGGAATTTTTGATGAAGAGGGAACGGCTGATTTTTCTATCATTGACCGGGCGGTGGAACGGGTTCTGACCGCTTGTCCCAACGCATTGATTTTTCCGCGCATACAGATTACAATGCCCCATTGGTGGTGCGACCGCTATCCCCAAGAAACGGTGACCTCCGAGGATGGGGAACAGCGTGAATTACTTTATTCCACCCAATTCCGTAAGGACGGGGGAGAGATGCTGAAGGGGATCATTGCCCATATGCAGGCTGCTCCTTATGGAGAACAGATCGTGGGGTACCAGCTGGCCGGTGGTTCTACGGAGGAATGGTTCCTGTTTGATAAAAAAGGGGGTTATTCTCCCCGGGGGCTGGAATATTTCAATTCCTGGCTCCAAAAGAACGGTGAAGCCCCTGCTGAAGCACTTCCTTCTCTGGAACCCTTGAAAACACCGGGTCCCATCCAAGACCCTACCTTACGTCGTTTCTTGGAATTCGCCAACGTGGAAACCGCCCGTAGCGTGGCTTATTTTTCACGCTTGGCCAAAACTGCCTGTAAAGGCGAACGGGTGGTGGGCTCTTTTTACGGATATACTCTGAGCAGTGCGTCCGGGCTTTTGGGTAATCTGGCGATTGAAGAGCTGTTGGGTCTGCCCGAATTGGATTTTTTGTGTACTCCTTGCTCCTATATCAGCACCCGCTCCTTGGGGATCGATTGGTTCGATACTTATATCTCGGATTCCATCAAATTGCACGGAAAGCTTTGCTTTTTGGAATGCGATATTCGGACCTCACTTTCTAAATTTATTAACGATTACCGTCCGGGAGCCGATAAAAATAACAGTTATTACGGTGATATATGGAAAGGCCCCAAAACGATTCAGGGTTCGGTAGGAGCAATGCGTAAAGCCTTCGCTCACCAGCTTTCTCGCGGGAACAGTATGTGGTGGTTTGATATGTGGGGCGGATGGTATGCGCATCCCTCATATCTGCGGGAAATAAAAAAATGCCGTTCACTATATAAAAAATTGTTGAAGACACCCGCTCCTGATCAAACGGAATTGGCCGTATATGCAGACCCTGATCTTTATCAATATATAACAGAAGCAACTGCCGCCCGGAAAAGTTATCGGGACCAGCTGAGCGCTTTGGGTAATTGTGGGGTTCCCTACCGTGTTTATCTTCTTTCCGATTTCAAGGCAACGGCCAACCGTTATAAAGGGGCAATCTTCCTCTGCCCCGTATCCTCTTCGGCGCAAAAAGAAGCGATCGCTTATTGTGGAAAAAAAGGAATCCCTGCTCTGGTGGCTAGGATGGATCATTGGCGGGTCACAGCCGAAGAAATTCGCTCTTTTGCTGCGGCGAACGGCTTGTGGGTGTACAACGATTCCAACGACGTGCTTTATTTTGGAAACGGCTTGCTGGCGCTTCATGCTGCCACGGCGGGGGAAAAGCGGATTCGTTTGCCCAAGCAATGCAGGATCACAGATCCCTATACCCGTAAACCTTTTCAATATACCGATCAACTTGTTTTTTCAATGAAGCAATTTGAAACGCGAATCTTCCTTGTGGAATAAATAAAAAGCTCCTTTCCTTAATATTATTTAAGGAAAGGAGCTGTTTTTATGGCAGAAGTCTATTTATCGCCCTCGCCTCGGCATTTTAATTTGGGCTATGGAACCTATGGCTCCGAGGAGGAGCGAATGAACCTGATCGCCGATGTGGTGGAGCTGGAACTGGCCCGCAACGGCCTTTCCACCAACCGTAATAATCCGGCTTATGATCTGCAAACGGTGGTGGCGGATGCCAATGCGAAAAATACCGATGTTTATGTGGCCATTCGTTCCCAATCGGGCTTATCCTCCGATCGGGGCGCGGCGGTCTATTATTATCGCCCCGGCACCGATAGCCAGCGGTTGGCAGAGGATATCTTCGGGTTTCTCTCGGCGGTTACCCCTACCGAAGATCGGGGCCTTTTTGAAGGGGCCGGTGCCTACGGGGGGCAGGGCTATTATGAATTGCGCCGCACCCGGATGCCGGCAGCCATCGTGGAAGTGGGCTTTCATAGTAACCCCCAGGATGCAGATTTTATTGTTTCCAATGTCTATGAACTTGGGGTCGCCATCGCCCGTGGGATTCTGGCCTATTTCGGATTACCCTATACGCCGGATACTCCGGAGGAGGAAGCTCGCCTGAAAAATGAGTATAATGATGTATATTTATGAATATTATTCACCACATACCTGCATATTTTCAAATCCACTCCCGCTAAAAATCCGCACAAAACCTGCAATTTCCTTGAAAATACAAAAAATATAAAAAAATTTTAATTTTATGCTTGACAACGCGAATATTATGCATTATAATACAACCATAATTTCCAAAATTAAAGAAAAGAGGAATAAAATCATGAAATTCACAAAGATTCTGTGCCTGGTAATGGCAATGTTGTTGGCGGTAACCTGCCTGGCCGGTTGCGGCGCCAAGAAAAATGACGATCAGTTGGTAATGGCTACCAACGCCGCTTTCCCTCCCTATGAATATATGGAAGGTGAAGAGTTCAAGGGTATTGATATCGATATGGCCAAGGCTTTGGCTGAAAAGTTGGGCAAAGAACTGGTGATCGAAAACGTTGAATTCGGCTCCATCGTAACCGGTGTTCAGTCCGGCAAGTATGATGTGGGCATTGCCGGTATGACCGTTACCGACGAACGGAAAGAAAGTGTAAACTTCTCCGATTCCTATGCTACCGGTGTTCAGGTTGTTATCGTGAAGGAAGATGGCGATATCCAGACCCTGGATGATCTGGCCGGTGATGATGTTATGATCGGCGTTCAGCAGGATACCACCGGTCATATTTATGCCGGCGATACCGTTGAAAACGGTGGTTATGGCGAAGATCACGTTACTGCTTATCTGGCAGGTGCCGATGCTGTAAACGCTCTGGTTACCGGCAAGGTAAACGCTGTTATTATCGATAACGAGCCCGCCAAGAGCTTTGTGGCTGCTAACAAAGGCCTGAAGATCCTGCCCGCCGAATGGGTGGTTGAGGATTATGCCATCGCTGTTAATAAGGAAGATACTCAACTGCTGGAAGACATCAACAAGGCCCTGGCTGAAATGAAGGCCGATGGTTCTCTGCAGAAGATCATCAATACTTATATTCCCGCTGAATAAGAAATATTAAAATCGAAACGGGGGCTACCCATAGCCCCCGTTTTTTTCGCTGGAAAGGAATGTTAAAGTGAAAAAGCTTTTGGAATGGTTCATGGGAACAGATTTTTATCACGATTTCCATTTGAACTTTATCGCCAGTAATCGCTGGCAATCTTTGCTGAAGGGCCTGGGCGCCACCTTAAAGATCACCTTTTTTGCCCTGCTGATCGGCTTGGTGATCGGTGTGGTGATCGCCGCCGTTCGCTCTACCTATGATAAAAATAAAGAAACCATGGCTAAAAAAGGCGGCTTGAGTTGGGTACTGATGCAAATCGCAAATGCCATCTGTAATTTGTATCTCACTGTGATCCGTGGAACCCCTGTGGTGGTGCAGTTGATGATCTTCTATTTTGTCATCTTCGCTTTTTCCCGCAACGGGATTATGATCGCCATCATCGCCTTTGGTTGTAACTCCGGCGCCTATGTGGCCGAAATTTTCCGTAGCGGTATCGTTTCGGTGGATAACGGCCAGTTTGAAGCGGGCCGTTCTCTGGGCTTCAGCTATATCCAAACGATGATCCATATCATCATTCCCCAGGCCTTTAAGAATGTGCTGCCCACCCTGTGTAATGAATTCATCGTTTTGTTGAAAGAAACTTCCGTAGCCGGCTATGTGGGTGTGGTCGATCTGACTAAAGCGGGTGATATTATCCGTGGCCGTACCTTCTCGGCCTTTATGCCCTTGATCGCTGTGGCGTTGATTTATCTGGTGCTGGTGATCATCCTTACCGCCTTGGTGCGGAAGCTGGAAAGGAGGCTGCAAAAGAGTGAGCGATAACATCATTCAGGTAAAAGGCCTGAAAAAGCATTATAACCGTGGCGCCATCAAGGCATTGGACGGTGTGAATATTGATATTAAGCGTGGTGAGGTGGTGGTCGTGATCGGCCCCTCCGGCAGCGGTAAATCCACTCTGTTGCGGAGTCTGAACCTGTTGGAAACCCCCACCGAGGGCGAGATCCTGGTAGATGGTGTGGATATCAACGCCAAAAAGGTGAATATCAATCTCCATCGTCAAAAAATGGGAATGGTGTTCCAACATTTCAATCTGTTCCCCCATATGACCATTTTAAAGAATATGACCATTGCCCCGATGAAGCTGAAAAAAGTGCCCAAGGCCGAGGCCGAAGCCAAGGCACTGGAACTTTTAAAGCGGGTGGGCCTGGGCGACCGTGCCGGGGCATATCCCAGCCAACTTTCCGGCGGACAAAAACAGCGTGTGGCTATTGTGCGGGCCCTTTGTATGGATCCCGAGGTGATGCTCTTTGATGAGCCCACCAGTGCGCTGGACCCCGAAATGGTGGGCGAGGTTCTGGATGTTATGCGGGATCTGGCCAAGGGCGGTATGACCATGGTGGTGGTGACACACGAAATGGGCTTTGCCCGTAGCGTGGCCAGCCGTGTGGTCTTTATGGACGAAGGTGGCATTATGGAAGAGGGCACGCCCGAAGAAATTTTCGAGCATCCTCAATGCGACCGCCTGAAAGACTTTTTAAGCAAGGTTTTATAAGGTCCTTTTGGTAAAAAGTTTCTTATAATCCTAAAATCGTTCAAACTGAATCCTATATTTTTTCCTTCGATTGAAAGTTTTCGCGGAGGGGTAAAAGGGGAGGAACCTTTTGAAAAAGGCTCCTCCCCTTGATTTATAACATAATTTGTAATCCCAGTAATGCCAATAATAATGCCGGAACGGCGGCAATGGCGCCGTAGCGGATGAATTTGCCAAAGGAAAAGGGAACTTTATGGGCCCGAAGCAGGCCGGTCCACATAATGCCTGCTAAGGCACCGATGGGGGTAAAGAAGGCCCCTAAATTGGAACCGATCACCGCTCCATAGAGCCCCGCCGCCTTAGCCGCCCCGGTCAGATTGGCCGTAATGCCGGAATAAAGCACGCTCATGGGAATATTATTGATAAGATTAGCCGCAAGGAAGGAACTGATGCCGTAGGTCCATACCGTTTCTCCCCGGTTTAAAAATCCCGCAAGGGTAGCAGTCAGTCCGGTTTTTTCCATGGCCAATACCAAAACAAACATCGAAAGAACAAAGGGTGCCATCTCAAAGGGGGCTCGCTTGCAGGTCTCTAAAATGGTCACCAGGGTGCGCCCTTTAATCAAAAGATAGATCGCCGCCCAAAGGAATAAGCTTCCCATTGCTGACAGGGAAATGATCCACATGGGCAGCGCCAAAGCGTTGGAAAGCACCAAAAAGAGAATGCATACGCCTAAATGCACCAATCCCAAAGCCACCAAGGGCTTGTCCGGCTGGGCCGAGGCATTAAACTCCGTTTGCAAAGGCGCTTTCAACTTCCTGCGGAACAGGAACCAAAGGGCCAAAAGGGAACCAAAACCCGCCAAAAGGGTGGGCAGCGCCATCACTTTGATGTATGTAATAAAATCGCATCCCGCCCCGGTGGCTAAATAGATGTTGGTGGGATTGCCGATGATCAGGATCATGCTCCAGGTGTTGGCGGCAATAAACTCCGCAAATAGATAGGGAAGGGGATCGATCTTTGCTTGCCGTGTAAAGTAACAGATAAAGGGCGTAAAGGTCAGAACAATAATGTCGTTCGAGGTAAAGACCGTCAGGATCGAAACGGTAATATAAAGGGTGAAAAATAGCGAAAGCTGGCTTCCCTTGGCCCGGGACAAAATCTTTTCTGCCAGCCATCGAAAAAAGCCAACGCTATCCAAAAAGACCGAAATCAGCGTCATAGAGAAAAACAATACCAAAATTTTCAGCGGATTCATCTCGGTGGGCGCCGTCAGCCCTGCGCCGATCTCCTGCCAGCTTAATACGCCGGAACAAGCCAGAATCAACGCTCCCACCACCGGCGGTAGCCAATAGATGCTGATCTGCTCCCCCCGAAGGCATACAGATGGCTTTAAAACCACCAAAAGGATCAGGACAATGCAGGTCAATGTTGCGGTAATTGCAGTTGTGATCATAATGCTCCCCTCCAAATGTAATGATTATAACACTCACGCTTGCCTTATGCAAGAATTGATGCTAAAATAATCCTATGAAAATCATTAGAAGCAACCGCAAAACCCTGGCACTTTGTGTTAACCGCCGGGGCGAAGTGGAGGTGCGGGCGCCCTATGGCTGCTCCGAAGCCCGCATTCTGCAATTTGTTCAGGAGCATTCCCAATGGCTGGAAAAACGCCTGCGGGAATTCAAACCCCAAAAAGAATATACTCCTGCCCAGGTTGAGGCTCTCCGCCAAGCGGCCCAAACCCGGCTTCTGGAACGGGTGGCCTATTTTGCTCCCATGATGGGGGTGACGCCCGCCTATGTAAAGATCACCTCTGCTCGTAGCCGCTTTGGCAGCTGTAATTCCAAAAAGGGAATCTGCTTTTCTCTTTACCTGATGGAAAAAAGTGAATCCGCCATCGACTATGTAGTGGTTCATGAACTGGCCCACCTGCGCCATATGAACCATAGCCCCGCCTTTTATCGGGAGGTGGAAAAGATCCTCCCGGATTATCGTACACGTATTCAAGAACTCAAGCGTTCATAAACGGAGGAATTTATGAAAACATTTATCAAACAAGTTTTGTCCGGCCTGCTGGCCATCCTTCTGGTACTGGGGCTTTTCCCAACGGTAATGTATCCCCCGGCCTCTGCTGCGGCGGCACCGTCCTTCACCCCCCTCACCGACCGGGAAGCCGAAGCCTTGATCGGCTTTATTGCCGATACCTCCAAGGTGACTGACGAAATGAAAAAACAGGGCGATATGTTCCAATTACTCACCGGTGCCCTGGAACCCGGAAGTGCGGCAGAGGTAAAGGCCCGTCTGACCTTTTCAGCCTTTGCTACCAGCGGTATTAATAAGAATATCGAAAGCGCTGACCTGCTGGTGGATTATTCCACCGACTATTTGATGGACTATCTGGAGGATAAGGCCGGCGGCGATATCGACGACGGCCTGGCCAACGAGCTTCTGGATGATGTTAAAGATAACGTTCGGGGCGTTATGGAGGTGGTGTTGGATGTATCTGAGGATACGGTGGATAACCTGAAATTTGTAACCACCAACTATAGTCAGATCATAAGCATCCCCTCCCGGGCTGAACAACTGGCCGAGGATGTATACGCCGGCTTTTCTGCGGTGAACCTGATCTATGGCCAGAATAAACGTGCCCAATACACCTATGTGGCCACCAAGATCAAAAACCTTTCTGCTAAGGCCTATCAGAATCCTGCGGTGGCAGATATCATCGATTCCTATAACGATATGGCCAACGGCCAGAATAATCTGTTTGCATCCCTTGCCGGCTCCAACCGTTGGAACGATGTGGAGAATAAGGAACTTCTGGAAAAGTTCGCCCAAACCATCCACGATATTAATAAAGGCGCCTTAAGCGAATCCTCTGCTCCCGCTTCGGTGGTACAGGTCCATTGCCCCACCGATGTGCGGATTACTGACTCGGAAGGTCTTCTTATGGCCGAAATCACAGATGATCAGGTGGTGTATACCGCTGATCAATGTCTGGCCGCTGTCAAGGAACATATGAAACTGGTCGTTCTGCCCGGCGGAAAGAATTATCAGGTTATCGTTACCGGCACCGGCGAAGGAACAATGGATTATTCCGTCAGCACCTATAACGATGTGGGGCTGCTCCGGGAACTGAAGTTCGAGGATGTGCCCGTTACCGCGGAAACAACCTACCAAGCCTCCATCGCAGCTGAGGTTTTTGCCAAAACCGAAACCTACCGATTGGAGGATTCCCAAGGCCAAAAGGTGGAACCTACCTACGATTCCCTGCCCGATATCGATATTAATGTGCCGGATGTCGTGGTAGAAGAGGACCTGATTGAAGGTCTTCCGGCCGGATTGATCTCGGCCCTGGCCGACGCTGTTTTTAATATGCAGACAGAACTGGATCTTACTTCCTGGTCAGTTAAGGCAGAAAACGGTGTGGCGCTGTTCTCGGCTTTGGCCAAATATCATCCCGCTGAATATAGCATTATGTGCAATCGTGGCTTCCGGTATCGGCTTATCACTTCCGGGGATCGGATCAAAACCGTCCGTTTCTATTACGGCGCAGATGTGGACCTGGATGAATACCGGCAACGGGTGCTGGACCTGAACAGCGCCTTGGAACGGGTAGTGGGTGCCACCGAAGGAATGAGCGATTTTGAAAAAGCGCTTTATTTTCACGACTATATCATTTTAAATTGCCAATATGATACAGAACTTGCTGCCCTGATGCAAGCCGACCTGATCACCGAAGCCATTTATAACGAACGTTATACGGAATATTCCGTGCTGATCAACGGCACCGGAATCTGTGGCTCCTATGCATTGGCTTATCGGGCATTGCTGAATAAAGCGGGGGTGGAATGTATCTATCTGGCCAGCGAGCAGATGAACCACGCCTGGAATATGGTTCGGCTGAATGGCGAATGGTATCATGTGGACTGCTGCTGGGATGATCCCATGCCGGACCGCTTCGGTCGGGCCAAGCGGGATTATTTCCTTTTAAATGACCAACAGATTTCGGAACTGGACCACTTGGGCTGGGCTCCTGCCGCCTACGCTTCCACCGGCACCACTTATGTCGAGATGCCCCGGGGCGATGATATAATCCAAAAATTCCGGGATGGTTATTGGTATTATCTGGAAAACGGCTCTGTTTACCGCTGTGCCGAAAACGGGCAGAACCGTCAACTGCTCTTTAAAGCCACCGCCATCTCCCTGGCTCCGGAGGGCAACGGACTTTATTATACCACCGGCAATGTGGTTTATTGCTATGATTGGCAGAAGGAACGCTCCAACCCGGTCTATTTCCTTTCCGCCGCTCTGCTGCCTGCCAAAGCATCCTCCGCATATATCACTAATTTTTATGTAAAAGGAACCCAACTGGAACTTTATATCAACTATTGTCGTGAAGATGGCAGCTACGAAACAATCCGGCGTCAAACCACCTTCGATCCTGATAAATATAGTAAAATTACCGGCCTTTCCCTGGATCAAAACACCCTGACCCTGGAGGTGTACCAAACCGGAAAATTGAATGCTCAAATTCTTTCCACCGGCTCCACCGAAGGTATCAGCGCGGCTTGGTCCAGTTCCGATCCAAACGTGGTCTCGGTGGACGAAAACGGGAACTTTACTGCCAATAATATCGGTTCCGCTGTGATCACTGCGAAATTTTTGGATTATACCGCTCAATGTTCCGTCACCGTTACCGGCGACGGCGCCAGCGGAACCTCCGGTTCTGTCCGTTGGGCTCTGGATCCTCAAACCGGGGTTTTCACCCTTTCCGGCAACGGCGCTATGACCAACTATTTTAACGCATCGGCCGTGCCCTGGAACGCCATTAAAGGGCAGATCCGTCGGGTGTTGATTCAGGAGGGTGTTACCTCTGTGGGTGGCTATAGCTTCAGTGGCTGTTCCAATTTGGAATCGGTTTCCATCCCGGGTTCGGTCACACTTCTTTGTCGCCGTGCCTTTATGAATTGTACCGCTTTGGAAGCCCTGCAACTTCCGGAAGAGGTTGCGGAGATCCAGTTTGAATGCTTCTATGGATGCAAAGCCTTAACGCAGATCAATCTGCCTTCAGAACTTACCGTTATCAATTCCGGCACTTTCCAAAACTGCCTCAATTTGGAGGAATTGGTTCTTCCCGAAAAGATCACCCTGATCTATCAATACGCTTTCAGCAGCACTGCCATCAAATCGATGATCATCCCCGACAGCGTAAGGGGCATCGACCGTTATGTCTTTGGTCACTGCACCAAGCTGGAACGGCTGGTGCTGGGCAAGGGCGTCAATGAATTGGTTCGGAATTTTATTTATAGCTGTCATTCTCTCCAATCCATTCAAGTACATGCTGAAAACCAAACCTTCAGCAGTGATGCCAATGGGATTCTGTATAATAAAGATCAAACCAAACTGGTCTTTTATCCCACCGGCCGGGTCGGCGAAAGCCTGACTGTGGCGGATGGAGTGCAGGTAATTGGCGTCGGCGCCTTTGAGCAATGTAAAAAACTCAAAGAGATTACCCTGCCCGATAGCCTCACGACCATCGAAAACGAAGCCTTTTATAATGTAAATACGCTGAAGAAGATCCATTTCGGCAAAAATCTTACCGCAGTGGGCGCATATGCTTTTGCCCATTGCGATGGGCTGGAAAACCTCGCTTTCCCGAACGGATTAAAAGAATTGGGTGAATCGATCTTTTTCGATTGCACTGCCTTGCAGGAGGTTTATCTTCCCGATACCATCCAAACCATGGGCGTAAGGATTTTCGAAAACTGCCCGGCTTTAAAAACCTTCACCTTGCCAAAGAACATCAAAGAGGTGCCGGACTCTCTTTGCCGGAACTGCACCGCATTGCAAAAGATCAACCTGCACGATCAGGTAACCAAGATCGGCTTTATGTCCTTTGCCGGTTGCGAATCCCTGTCGGAGGTTTCCTTGCCCGCCAGTGTTACCACCATCGATTCCGCCGCCTTTTCCTTGTGCCATTCCTTGAAGGAATTTTATGTTTCTGCCAATGTCACCAGCCTCCCCAGCGGCTTTTTAGCCGATTGCGAAGGACTGGAAAAGGTAATTGTTGATGCGGGCAACCCCAATTATTTCTCCGATGAGCATGGCCTTCTTTTCAACAAGGCAAAAACGGAACTGATCCTGTGCCCCATGAGTTATGGCGGAACCTGCTATATTCCGGCCACGGTCAACACCATCAATTTTTATTACGCCATGAGCAGTACCCGCCTGGAACGGATTGAGGTGTCGGATCAGAATCAAACCTATTGTGCAGTGGATGGTGTTTTATATTCCAAAGATCAAAAAACGCTGCTCCATTATCCTTATAACCGCCCGGATAAGGTATTCACCGTGCCCGAAACCACAACGAAATTTGGCGACTACGCCTTTGAAGGCACTCAAAATCTGGAAACCCTGATCTTAAATAGCGTCTTTGAAGATTCCTATTTCCCCATATCGTATTGCGATTCTTTAAAAACGCTGATCTTTGGCGAAAAAGTCCAATTGGAGGATGTCTATCTTTATATACCCCGGGTGGATCAGGTGATCATTCGGAATGTAAATTTTGCTCCTTCCATTACACCTGCTGATTACGGCGAGGAAAAGATCACGACTTATGTACCGGATGGCTCTGCCTTGCTGAAGAATGATGATCCCTATTCTCATGTCAATGCCATCAATATGGCGGCCCAGCCCCATAGCCATATTTCCTATCTTTCTGCTTATACAGCCGCTGGCAATGTGGATGGTCGTGCGGTGTATTCCTGCTATTGTGGCGAAACCGAAGAAAAAACGATTCACCTTTTGGGCAAAACCCATACGCTGGAGCCCGGTTGTAAGGATGGCAAGATCTATGCAGAATGTCTGAACTGTCGGGAAGAAAACGTTATGGAAGTCCTGCCGGCTAACGGCCAACATTCTTATAAATGGGTGTCTCATCAGGAAGGCAGCTGTAATACCCCTGCCGTGGATCTTTACCGTTGCAAGGATTGTAACGACCCGAAAGAAGTGGAAGATCGGTTGGTTAACGGCCATTCCTGTATCGAAACGGTGGTTCCTGCCACCTGCTCTGATAAGGGCTATACCCATTCTGAATGTTCGGTTTGCGGCGAAACCGCAGTCTATGATTTCACTGCGCCGCTGAAGCATCAGATGGATGAAAAATATTTAGTTCCCACCTGCAAGGAAAAGGGCAAGTTTGTTTTTGATTGCCGGAATTGTGATTATGAAGAATCAGTGGTGGATCAGGCTTCTTCTTTTGCGAAGCATACGCTGCAGTCCGAAACAGATCCGCCGGCCTGCAATCAGCCCGGATTGCTAAAAGTCAGCTGTTCTGTTTGCAAAGAAATATTTTCAGAAACCCCGGTGGATGCGCTGGAGCATCAGTTTACCAACTATGGGTATAATGAAGATGCCGCTTGTGGCGTGGACGGCACCAAAACCGCCCTCTGCGACCATGGATGCGGTCAAAAGGATGTATTGCCCGCCACCGGCACCGCACTGAAGCATCAATATTCCGACTATGTGTATAATAACGATGCCACCTATGAGAAAAACGGCACCAAGACCCGTGTCTGCCGGGCTTGCACCGCCAAGGATACGGTAACGGCCGAAGGTACCCGGTTGATCAGAACCAACCCCTTCAAGGATGTGAAAAAGGGTCAGTTCTATTATGATGCCGTTCTTTGGGCGGTGGAAAAGAAGATTACCACCGGCGTCACTACCACCACCTTTGAACCCAATTCTGCCTGTACCCGGGGCCAGATCGTCACCTTCTTGTGGCGGGCTTGCGGCAGTCCGGAACCCACCCAAACCGCCAATCCCTTCCGGGATGTTAAGAGCAATCAATATTATTATAAAGCGGTTCTTTGGGCGGTGGAAAAAGGCATTACCACCGGCACTTCCGCCACCACCTTCAGCCCCAACGATAAATGTACCCGGGAACAGATCGTTACCTTCCTTTGGCGCTCCCAAGGGAAGCCCAAGGCGGCCTCTGCCAATCCCTTTAAGGATGTAAAGGGCGGCGCCTATTATTACGAAGCCGTCCTTTGGGCGGTGGAAAAAGGCATCACCACCGGAACCTCTGCCACCACCTTCAGCCCTAAGGCGGATTGCACCCGCGGTCAAATCGTAACCTTCCTCTACCGCTGCCTGGCCTAAAATGATCTTGTAGGGGACGATATCCACATCGCCTTAAAAATAAAAACACATGGAGCCTTTCGCTCCAAGCGTATTTTCTTTTCAGACCAAGGGTGTTATTTTCTTGTTTTATCCAACTTATTCCAAAACTTAAAGGTTGCCGGCCAGGCTGCGGCGGCCACCAACACCATAAAGAAATAGGGCAGGGCCTCCTGGGGGATCAACCCATCAGGCAATATCATCCGTACCTGATATTTGGTGCCCAAAGCCAGCCCCGCACCGGGAATGAGCTTAATGAGTTGTACCCACCAAGTCGCCTTGGTCTCATAGCGGATCCACCGTTGATCCAATTCATAAGCAATGCCAAATCCCAAAACGGCGCCCAGCATTTTATAGGCATTTTCCAAGCCGTGGAGCAATACCTCGTCTTGGGTATTTCCCAGATAAAGTTCCATAAAAATCACTTGCCCAATGCTCCAAAGGGTCATTACGCCAAAAAAGATGCGGAAGAAGTTGGGGTTGTCTTTGGCTTTGCGCATAATGGGATAAACCGCAAATACTAAAACCAACGCAATCGCTACCGAAACCAAAACATCGGCGGGGGTGTGAACGCCTAAATACATCCGGCTGAAGGGCACCAGCACACAAAGCGCAATGGCCGGAATCCGGATCCATTTGTTTTTGTTCCAAAGGGCTAAGCCGCCAAAGGTGCCAACAGAATTTTGCGTGTGCCCACTGGGGAAGGAATAGCCGGTGGCGGCGGGAATGGCACTTTCCACCGCTTTAAAGTTCGGGTCCCGTACCCAGGGACGGGGCACCTTGCAAACCACCTTCAAAAGCTGGTTGATCTGGGTTCCCAAAAAGGCCAGGGCTAAAAGATAATAGCCCTCGTATTTGTCCACACACCAAAGGAAAACCATAGCCAGAGCCAAAAAGATCATCTCATCTCCAAAATAGGTGATCATGCTCATAAAAGCCGTCAACACCGGGTTGCGGATGCTTTCCAATAAATATAAAAATTCCATAAAACCGCTCCTTTATTTCATTTTGAATACCAATTCTTTTGCAATGGTTTGCTCTTCAAAAAGAATACCATCTTCCCGCTGTTCAAAGGGGATTTCCTTGCCGTCAGCGTAAACTGCTGTGACCTCACCCTTTAGCATAACCTTCGCCAGGTTCAAAAAGCCCTTCTGCAAAAGAATCCGTTGCTCGGCTCCGTCGCGTTCAAAGGTACCCCAACCGGTTCCAACACCAAAGAAGGACTTAAAGGGTCCTTCCGTAACGGGGGCAAACCCAATGGTCTTTCGGGGCAGATCAAAGGTCAAACCGCTAAAAATGGGGAAGAGGGCAAAGGCCGCCATCACCCGGGCATAGTTGCTGCCGCATTCGATCTCGTTCCAGGGGTTGCGCTTTTTACCGTCGTAACGATCCCGGATGGCCTTCACCACCCGCAGTCCCTCTTCCAAAAAGCCCTCCTGGATCAAAAGCCCGGCAAAGGCGTATTCAAATCCGGTCATACATTCCTCGCAATAGGGAATGGGGATCACAGGCTTTTGCCGCCCTTCGGGATAATCGCACATAATGGCGCCCGCTTCGTCGTTCAAGGCAAAAACCCGCCAAAGGTTCGCTACCTCCCGCATCTTCGGCTTAAAGTTATAGTTCATCATATTCCGCAAAGCAACCTTCCGTTGCTCTGCATCAAAAATATCACCCAAGCCGCAAAGATTTGCGTGCCATTGGCCCAAAAGCTGGTCAATCTCACAGCCCTCGGCAATCTGGTATTTCAATTGCTCGCGCTCTGCATTCCAATATTCGGGAACGTTGAAATGCTCCGTGTATCCCTTGTTGGAAAGATCCACTTTTTGAATGAAATATTCTCCGTTAAACAGGTTCTCTTTTGTAAAGGTATATCCTTTTTCAAAAAGGTTGGTGTATTCCTGAGTCTTTTCCGGCTCACCTAAGAATTCTGCCATCTCTGCTGCGGCCTTCAAAGCGGCGCAGTAAAGACCCTGCAACCAGCCGGAGGGCCCAAAAAGCTCCATATCCAGGGTGTGGTGTTGGCGCCCTTCCAGAACGCCGTCCTTGTCCCGATCCCATTCGTAAGCGTTTTCCGGGCTCCAGGCAAATTCCAGAATCAATTTAACGTTTTCCCAGTTTTCCTTCAGCCATTGGCTGTTCCCGGTCAGTTTCCAATCTCGGTAAATCTTGATCACTGTGGCCATCTGCCCATCTAAGCAGGGATGGAAGGCACTTTTGCCGCGTCCCAGGGGCAGATGGGTGCGGAACCGCATCAGCCCGCTTCCTTCAGTATCGTAGCGGAATTCCGTATCCCGCAGGCTTCGCTCCAATTCGGGGAAGAGGTAGCAAAGGGCATAAGCATAACTCCAAACATGGGTGCAGGTTCCCTCGCAGCTTCCCTTTCTTTCGCTGACCCCCTCCCATCCGTAGAAGGTGCCGTCCTCCAGCCGCAAAACGGTGGGAGATTTCAATACCTCCAGGGAGGCGGTGGCCGCATCAATAGCGGCGGGATCCAAGGTGGATCCGTGCATCGCCTTGCGGAATTGCTCCGTTTCCCGATAAAGTCGCCGCCAATGCTTCAGCCCGTAAAAAGCGGAGGCAGCAGAGGTTTTAAAACGGGTGGCATAATAGTTTTTCCAAAGAATATCCTTGCCCTCTTCGTCGGTATAGGGCTTCCAATAGTTATAGCAATTAGGGCAATTCCAGGAAAGAATAAAGCGAAATTTCTCGCTCCTTTTCGCATCGATCACCGCCTCTGCGGCTAGGGTGCAATGGTCCTTTTCCCCCGGCTCCTCATAATGCCGCGGAATCAGATCTCCGGTGGTGAAATCATACCAAAAGGCAGAGATTCCGTCCTGCCATCCGCCCCGATACCAATACTCCTGGCACCGCCCGTCGGGTCGGTCCAAGGCAAGGGTCAGTTCGCCGTAATCCCGTTCATCGGGGATAAGTCCTGCGTGCTTCAGGGTAACGGCGGTGTATTTCTTGTTGGATGTAACGTGGTTGCTTCCAATCTCAAAGGGATTTTTGGCCGCCATGGCAACGGTGTATTTCACGCCCTCCACCTTGCTTTTGATCTCAATTTCAAAAAAGGCGGCGGGGATACCCGAATCCTCCGCATTCAGGGGAATAAAGGGATTAAAGGCTTTTAAAATCACCTTGGCGGGGAAGGATTCGTCCTCAAAGGTCAGGGTCGCAATGGGAAAAGCTCCGTCAAATTTTGTCTTTTCAAAATGGGGCAGCCCGGCCAAGGTCCCCCCATCGGGCCCATAGCCGAATCCGCTGTGCCCCGTGGGGTTGGAATAGGTTCCCGAAAGATCCTTGGTCCAATCCCCCTGCAACACTTTGGACACCGTTTTACCGTCAGGAAATTCTGCCCGCAGGGCAAAAAAGGTATATTGATTAATGCTCCCCTTGTTGGGTCGATTAAAAATTTCCCAATCCACTAAACAACCGTATCCGTTCAGCCCGATGGAACCGGTACCAATTCCGCCCAAAGGAAAACTGATCTCATTCAGTTGTTCTTTTTGATAAATCATTGCTCGTTCTCCTTTATATCGTGTACGTACACAATGTTATATTATTTATTATAATGATGATTATTTTGCGTGTCAACTTAGACAATAAAAAAAGGCTACGAAAGATTTTCGTAGCCTTTTCGGTTTTTATTAAACGGTGGGAATCTCTACTTCGATTTCCTTCCCGGCGTTGGCGCTCTTTACGATGCCGTCCAGAATAGCCTGATTGTTCACAATCTGGCTGGTGGGAACGGGAGCTTTGCCGCCGTTCTTATGGGCATCCACAAAGGAACGCAGTTTCAGATAGAACAGATTTTCTTTGGTGGTCAGGATGGGAATTTCGGTTTCAACGCTTTCGCCGGCCACGTCGTGGTAAACTTTCATAGCGCCACCAACGGTGCCGTTCCAACATTCGGTGGAGGGAATCCGCAAAGAGCCCTTGGTACCCATGATGATGGTATCACCGGAGGTGTCCAGGTGCATTGCCCAAGCAATTCTGAAGTCCAGGGTGATGCCGCCTTCCAAACGGATAAAAGCAGCAGCAAAATCGTCAACGCCAAAAATGTCGGCATATTCGGCGGGCTTGTTGCGGGCTACCCAATATTCCTTGCTCTTACCGAAGAAATCGGACTTCATGGCGGAAACGGTCAGGGGCTTGGGGTTGCCCAAAGCGTTCATTACCATATCCAAGGAATAGCAACCAATATCGCCCAAAGCGCCGATAGCGCCCTTGTCTGCTTCGATGAAGGAGGTGCCGTAGGGAGCGGGGATCCCCTTTCTGCGGCCACCGCCGGTCTGAACATAATAGATGTCACCCAGTTCGCCGGATTGAACGATCTTTTTGATCATCTTCATGTTCTCGTCCATTCTGGGCTGGAAGCCGATGGAGAGCAGTCTGCCGGTTTCTTTTTCAACCTTCATAACCTCGATGGCCTCTTCCAAGGTCACGGTGAAGGGCTTTTCCAGCATAACGTCCACGCCGGCCTTCATTGCCTGGATGGCGCAGGGAGCGTGCTGAGAGTTATAAGTACAAACGGAAACGATGTCCAGGTTTTCCTTGGCCAGCATCTCTTCGGTGCTTTCGTAGCAGGCGGCGCCTTCCACTTCCATCTTTTCGAAGAATTTTGCAGCCTTGCCGGGGATAATATCGGAACCGGCAACGATCTCAACGTCGGGGCAAAGCTTGTAATTCTTTACGTGAGCTTCTGCGATCCAGCCGCAACCGATAATACCAACGCGCACCTTCTTAGTGGTATCTACCGCAGGTCCACCTTGTTCAATGTTAAAGTCCAAAGCCTTATCTTCAGCCATATTTGGTTTACCTCTTTTCTAAAGATTTATTATCTTAATATTAATATGAAATCTGCTGAAAGTCAACAATTATTTCCAGATATTCCTGCAATTTTTCTATCTTTTTTCATAGATTGATAAAGAAAGGAGCGTGTTTTGTAATATGATGGTTTATACGATCCAACCGGGGGATTCCCTTTATCAGATCGCCCGGCGCTTTGGAACAACGGTGGAACGGCTGGTGGAGGCCAATGGGGTGGATCCCAATAAGTATCTGGTGATCGGCGATAGCCTGGTGATTCCGGCACCGGTGGGTCAGCGCCCGCCTCTGGAGGTCAATGGCTATGCCTATCCTTTTATCGACCGCAATAATCTGATGCGGGCTCTGCCTAATCTTACTTATCTTTCCCTGTTCAGCACCGGCATCACCGAAGAAGGGGGACTGGTGCCCCTGCAAATGGAAGAGGAAGTCATTCGCCTGGCCCGCTCCCGGAATACGGTGCCCCTTATGGTGCTCACCTCCATTGATGAAACCGGAGGCTTCAGCGGTGAGCGGGCGGCTCGCTTTTTGGATAATCAAGCTGCCTGGACGGTGCTGATCGAAGGGCTGAAAAAGGCGTTGAATGAGCGGAACTACGGCGGCGTGGATGTGGATTTTGAATATCTGCCGCCCCGGCTGGCCGCCACCTATGCGCAATTCATCAATCGCTTGCGGCAGGAACTGGCACCGATGCCGGTGTTTGTGGCCCTGGCGCCTAAAAAGAGCAGCGAACAGCGGGGCTTGCTTTACGAGGCTCATAATTATGCCGCCTTGGGCGAAGCCGCCAGCGGCGTGTTGGTAATGACCTATGAATGGGGGCATACCTATGGTCCCCCCATGGCTGTGGCACCCCTGGATCAGGTTTCCGAAGTGCTGGAATATGCGGTAACCCAAATTCCCGCCAATAAGATTCTGATGGGCCTTCCCAATTATGGCTATGACTGGCTTCTGCCCTATGAGGAAGGGCGCCCGGCCCGCTCTATTGGGAACTATGAAGCCATCGCCCTTGCCCGGAAATATGGGGCAGAGATCCAATTTGATGAAAAGGCCCAATCTCCCTGGTTCCGCTATTATGATGCCCAAGGCAATCAACACGAGGTCTGGTTCGAGGATGCCCGCAGTTATCAGGCAAAGCTGAGGCTGGTTCAGCGTTTGGGACTAAAAGGGGTCAGTATCTGGAACCTGATGCGCTGGTTCCGCCCCCTCTACACCTTATTGGATGGGATGTTCGAAATCCGTAAGTTTTAACTTGCTTTTGAATAACGAAAGGTGTATAATCCCCGTGGGAGATGAGGATGTTGAGACTGGAAAAAGAGCAAAAGCGATTATGCTATAGCATTATATTTCCTGCCCTCTTTGAAACGATATTGAACCAACTGTTTCATATGGCAGATAGCATTATGCTGGGGCAAATGCCCAATTCCACCATGGCGGTGGCGGCGGTGGGACTGTGCGGTGCACCGATTAATCTGATCATTAACGTGTCGGCCAATTTCTTTATTGGTACTACCGCGACCGTCGCTTGGTATTACGGTGCAGGTAAGAAAAAGAATATGCGTTCCGTCGCTTGGCAGGCGATGCTTTTGGCCTTTGCTGTAGCAACGGTCATGAGCGGGGCTTGCCTGATCTTTGCCCGCCCCATAATGAACTTTATTTGTAACGAGGGAGAGGTGCTGGAACTTGCCGCCAGCTATTACCGGATCAATGCGATCGGGTTCTTTTTCCAAATTATGACCTTTAGCATCACCGCCTGCTTCCGTGGGATCGGCGTAACCAAGCTGCCCATGATCTATAACCTGATCGGCGGTGGGGCAAACGTACTTTTAAATTATTGTTTCATATACGGCAAATTCGGTTTTCCGTCCTTGCGGTCCGACGGCGCCGCCTGGGCAACCAGTATTTCCAAAATGCTGATCTTTGCCATTGCATTAAGTATTCTGCTGATCAAAAAGACTGAACTTCGCTATCGGAAGGACGTTTCCTTCCGGCCGGATGAAGCTTTTATAAAGCGCCTTTTGCCGATCGGCCTTTCCGCTGCCGGGGAACAGATCGTTTTGCAGAGCGGTGGTGTTCTGATGGCCAAGGTCTTGGCATTTCTGCCGGTGGCACACGTGGCGTCCAACCAGATCGTGAACAGTATGGAATGTATCGCCTGGGCCAGCGGCGGTGCCTGCTCGGTGGCATCTACCTCGCTGTTCGGTCGCTCCTTAGGCGAAAATAACCCGGAAAAGGGTAAGGCTTACCTGCGCTTTATCCTGAAGTGGGCACTTTTATTTGCCTTGGCAGAGGCCGCACTTTTCGTAGCTTTCGGGCGTCCCCTGGCGGCGCTCTTCAGCAATGACCCAAGCCTCTATCCCGTGATCACAAGGATTATGCTGATTGCGGCGGCAATGCTGCCCCTGATCGGAACCCATCCTTCCATCAGCGGTGCTTTAAGAAGTGCCGGCGATTCCATTGCTCCGCTAACTGCGGCGGTGATAAGCCTTTGGATTTTTCGGGTGGCGCTGGGCTACGTTGTGGTGGCGGTGCTGGGGTTGGGCATCTATGCTTACCGCTGGTGCATCTTTGCTGACCAGCTGGTGCGGTTGATCGTGGTGGCAACCTTCTACCTGACCGGCCATTGGAAAAAGAAGTTGAAATAACACAAACACCCGCAATGCCTTGCATTGCGTGTGTTTTCGTAATATAATCTTATTATATCGTTATTTTATGCAAGAAAAACAAAATCAATCGTTATATAATTATAGTATTAAAACGGAGGTGATCAGATGGAGACTCTATTAAAGTATTCCAAGCCTGCTACAAATTTTAACGAAGCCTTACCCTTGGGCAACGGAACCCTGGGGGCTATGGTGTATGGGGGGATTCAAAAGGATCGAATCTCTCTGAACCACGATACCCTTTGGTCGGGCTACCCCCGCACCTATCTGCAGCACGGCGCTTTTGAAGCCTATTCCAAGGCGAAAGAACTATTGCTGGCGGGGGACGTAACCGCCGCCGAAAAGGAACTTGGCAATGGCTATTTCTCCCAATGGAGCCAGGCCTATATGCCTATGGGCAATCTTTGGATCGAAGCCGAGGCAGGGGAGGCGGCTGATTATCGCCGCACCCTGGAACTTTCTACTGCGGTAGCATCCGTTCGGTGCGGCAGCTCTCAGCGGGAATATTTTGTGTCCCATCCGGAACAATGCCTGGTTGTACGTTATAAAAGCGAAAAGCAAAATTATCGGTTGTCCATGGATAGCCTTTTGCGCCACGGGGTTTCGTTGCAAGGGAACACCCTGATTCTGCAGGGCACTTGCCCCGCAGACGTGGATCCTCATCCTCCGGAGGGGAAGGAGAACGTTACCTACGGCGAAGGTGGGATGCCCTTTGCTTGCGCCATTCGGCTGGTTACCGACGGTACGATCCTGCCCGAGGCAGATGCCCTTCGGGTTGAGAATGCTTCAGAACTGACCGTTCTGCTCTCTGCCGAAACCGGCTTTGTTTCTTTTGATCAACAGCCCCAAAAGGAATGCCTGCAGCCGGTGTTGGATCGGCTTTCCGCCGCCGAGCAAAAATCCTATGCGCAGTTAAAAGCGGACCATCTGGCCGATTATTCCACCTATTTCAATCGGGTCACCTTTTCCCTGAATTCTATCCCCTCTGATCTGGATACCGATCTTCGTCTGGCGGCAGAGGATAAGGATATGGGGCTATATGAACTGCTCTTTCACTTTGGCCGTTATTTAACGATTTCCGGCTCCCGCCCCGGGAGTCGGGCAATGAATTTGCAGGGAATCTGGAACGAAGAACAGTTGCCGCCCTGGCAATCCAACTACACGGTGAATATCAACACCGAGATGAATTATTGGCCCACCCTGCCCTGCAATCTGCCGGAGTTTAACGGCCCCTTGCTGGATCTGGTGCAGATGATCCGTAAGACCGGTAAGTCCATTGCGGCCCATTATTATCACGCTCCCGGCTTTGTGGCACACCACAATATTGACCTTTGGGGC
>JAZOXD010000224.1:0-9231 GCA_045659565.1 Eubacteriales bacterium
ACTAAATATAACGACTTGCTTGCAAACTACGAAATCAAAATCAGTGCCGCAAAGCACTATTTTGAAGCCCACGTAAACGAGTATAGTGTGAGTGGTAGCACATCTGTTTTTAATGAGATTGATCGTGCGAAATATCGTAAAGAAGAAAAGAAAAAGGGGTATAACTATCAAAAAAATCGGTATCATTGTATTGTCCTTACAGTAGCGCCTATACAAAAAGGGATTGTTCAGCGTAGTTTTTTGAGAGAATATGCCTTCTTGTTAAAAAAGGTTGAACGTGCACACATCGGTTTACAGCCGAAGAAGATTAAATACATAGAGCAAAAAATACTATTCAAAATTGAAAAACGGATAATAAAAATATTAAATAAAGCGCAAAAATCAACCACCGAACAAGTATGCAAGGACACTCTTTACGATGCTTTCAGATATACTTTTCCAAAATATGGATATAAACACAAATTCTTAAACAAGGATCGAGGAACCTGGGATTTGATTTTTCTGGCCTTGTTTGGTATTCCTGCATTTGCCGTGGCTATTACGATTTGGCTGATTGGAAAAGCCTTTTGAAGATATCTAAATCGGCGCAGAAAACCGGGTAACCACAACGGTAACCCGGTTTTCTCTTTGCCTTTTTTGAACTGGGATTTCATAGATATCCATCGCCAATATTGTCTGTTGGGTAGGATTTGAACTAAATACAAAGGCAATATCAGGTGGAAAAACTTCAAATTTTATGATATAATTAGTTTGATAAATAAGAATTTGTAGGTAAGTTGGTATGAAGAAAGTCATTGTAATCGGTTGCCCTGGAAGCGGTAAGAGTACATTTTCTAAATCATTGCACAAAATCACAGATATCCCACTGTTTCATTTGGATATGATATTCTGGAATGCAGATAAAACAACTGTTGAAAAAACGGTTTTTCTTGATAGATTATTAAAAATAGTTCAAAATGACGAGTGGATAATTGATGGTAATTATGCTTCTACAATGGAACTAAGAATGCAAGCGTGTGATACTGTTATTTTTCTTGATTATCCATTGGATGTTTGTCTTAACGGCATCAAGGAAAGAAAAGGAAAAGTACGAAGTGATATGCCGTGGATTGAACCTAATGAAGATGATGCGGAATTTATTGAGTTTATAAAAAACTTCAATTTGCAAAGCAGACCAAAAATAATGGAACTCTTGGATAGATATTCTCACAAAGATATTTTTATATTTTCAACTCGTACACAAGCAAAAGAATTTTTAACTAAAGTACAACGATAAATTCCAATTGATCGAATTGCTTAACGCTGATATCCAAATCGGTGCAGAAAAGTCCGAAACCGCTTGAGTTTCGGACTTTTTCTTTGTCATTTTTACAATGTAAATTTATAGATATCCTTCGCCAAAAACTGCTTTTGGAGAGGAAATGAACTAAAAACACTAATAAAAACATCTTGTGCAAGTGCCACTTGACAAAAACAAGTAATATATTCTTTCATTTTACAAAACCTTTTGCTATAATTAAATCAAGCAAAAGGGGGCGACTTTATGACAGTTGGCGAAAAAATTCAAAATTATAGAAAATACCTCGGTTTATCACAAGAGGAACTTGGTCAAAAGTTGCTTGTGAGTCGACAGACAATAAGTCTGTGGGAAAAAGATCAAACTGTACCGACAATTGATAATTTAATGCGCCTGAGTGATATACTTGGCATATCAGTTGATGAAATATTGGACTCAGAAAGCAAAGAGCAAAATACAGAAATTCAACCAAATGAAGCATATCAGTTTGCTTTTACAAAAGAAGAATTAAATGAAATATATCGTCTGCACAGAAAAAGCGTTTATAAAAAACCAATTTTATTTACTTTGACTTGCATTTTCCTGATTGTATTCTTTATCGGAACATCTGCACCTGACATTATGATTGGTTTTGCTTTCGGTATGTTTTTAATCGGTACGGTTTCGCAGTTTAAAGGAATTCTGGCATATAGCAAAGCGTGGAAAAACAGCACAGAACGAATTTGTAAATCAACTTATGAATATAAACTTTTTGATCATTATATAAGTGTCAATATCTATCGTGAAAACGAAAAAATTCGTGAATCAAAATGTTTCTTTACAGATATTGAACAAATTCAGCAGTTTAGCAAATGGCTTTTCTTACAATTCGGTGGGCAGTCGTGTATTATACGAAAAAGTGATTTGAAAGAAAATTCTGCATTTTATTCGTATATGTATAAAAATCCTTCTAAAATTATTAAACCCCCAATTCCAAATAAGTGGAGAACCATATCAATCATTTTGTTTGTTGCTTCTCTTTTATCGATAATGGGTGCATTAGCTTTGGTTGGGGCGGTATCAAATGCAAATGGGCTATTTGTTGAAAATATGTGGTTATTCTTTTTATTAACCCCTATTCCAATTACATCAATTATTTTTGGTTTTGTATTAAAATCAAAGGGATACAAGTATAAGAAAAATATAATAGTTGGGCTTATAATGACATTTTTTCTATGTATATACGGCTCGTTCACCTTTATGTTTTAGTGATATCTTTTTCGGGGCAACTTGCCACTAAAAAACACAGTCGCCAAATGGCGGCTGTGTTTTTTATCGTTTTGGAAAAAGCGGCTGCACCGCCGCCGAGGGCGGATGAAAGGAGCAGTTGATCACCCCTTCTCTCTGATTCACGCCAAAGAGATGGGCAGACTTTTAAATCGGAGAATCCCGGAGGCCGGACGTTCAATAGATATCAAGGGCGGATTTTGCGATTGTTTTCGTAAAGTCTGCCCTTTTTTATTTTTATAAATGTTTGTGCTTTAAGGGATTGGACAATAATTCATATACACCATTGTACTATTATTATGTCTGTGATATAATGATGAAAACATAAATCATTCTTATGAAAATGATATTGGATAAGCAAACGTTGTAAATTCATTTATGGTATAATCGGCTTAAAAGTAACGCTTTAAGAATTTTATAACAAGGAGATGCTTTTACAAATGCAACACAATGAGCAATGGATCTGGCTTCCTGAAAAAATCTATAAAAATGAGCAAACCACCGTTTACAGCGGTTTCAATAAAAGCAAAGCAGACAATTACACGGTTGCAGAATTCAAAAGAACCTATGCCTTTTCTCAAAAAGTTGTTCGAGCGGAACTGAGGTTCAGCGGAGATACCGGGTTTCAGCTTTTTTGTAATGAGGGCATCCTTGCCACAGGCCCTGCCTGCGTAGGCGGTGACTTTTTGGGGAATGATACCGTTCGGGATAATTTTTATTCCTTTGAAACGACCATTTATCCTGATACAACGGAACTTGATTTTTTTGCCCGTGTGCAAATGTTCCCATACCACATTTGCGAATATTCCAAGGGTCACGGCGGATTTATGCTTTCTGCCATCCTGCAATTGGAGGATGGATCGGAAGAAGCAATCTGCACGGACGAAATCTGGCTTGTTCGAAAAAACGGTTCATACAATGCGCCGAAATCCTTTGACGGACGGATCGCCCCGAATGAATTTGTTAATGCGGAAATTACCGATAATATCTGGAACACGATAACCGCACCCATTCCCCCGCGGGAAGAATCAGAGGTCCCCACAGAAAAGGGAAGGATTCTTCTTGAACCCTATGAAGAAAAAACAGTCGTGTTGGAATTTGATAAAATCTGGGGAGGATTTATTAAGGCCGAGGCAGAAGCACAGGGGGAACTGTATGCCCAACTTATGTGCCGTGAAACAGAAGAAAAAACCACTCCGGAGCAGTTGATATTCAGCGGGAATCAGACCTATCGGGGATTTTGTATCCATAGTGCGGGGAATATCAAAGTCACCGTAAAAAATCCTTCTTCCCACAAAGCCGCACTCAAAGTTTCTTTTATCAAAACCCATTATCCGATTTACGAGGAAGCGGACACCGTAACAAGCGACGAAGAATTGAATGAGGTTCTGAAAACCTGTAAGCACACGTTGAAAATCTGCCGACAGACCCATCATCTGGACAGTCCACGGCATTGCGAACCGATGGCTTGTACGGGTGATTATTACATCGAAAGCCTGATGACACCATTTTCCTTTGGCGATATGCGCCTTGCTGAATTTGATTTACTTCGCACTGCAGTTATGCTTGAACGGGAAAACGGCAGAATGTTCACCACCACCTACAGCTTGATCTGGGCCAAAATGCTATATGACGTCTATATGCTGACCGGGAATAAAACTCTGCTTGAGAAATGTGAAAAGGCGCTGGGACTTCTTTTGAACCGCTTTGAAACTTATCTGGGAGAAAACGGACTGATCGAAAATCCCCCCGACTATATGTTTGTGGATTGGATCTATATTGACGAACTTTCTATGCATCATCCCCCCAAGGCCTTGGGCCAAAGTTGTTTAAATATGTTCTATTTCGGGGCGTTGGAAAGCGCGGCTAACATTTATATTGAATTGGGGGATCAACTTGCCGCTGAAAAATGCCACCAAAAGAAAGAAGCGTTACGTTCCGCCATCAACGGTTTGCTGTTTGACGCCGAAAAGGGCTGCTATTTTGAAGGGCTGAACACACCGACAAAAACGGAGTTACTGGGAAAATGGATGCCGCAAAACGTGGAAAAACGCTACTACTTAAAACATTCCAATATTCTGGCCGCATACTTTGGTATCTGTGATGATGATATCGGCAGAATTCTCGTGGACAAAATTATGTCGGACGAGATTGAGGGCGAGTGTCAGCCGTACTTTATGCACTATTTATTTGAGGCGATTTATCGCTTGGGTCTTAGAGAAAAATATACATTACAGATCTGTGAGCGTTGGAAAGAGCCTGTCCGTAGCTGTAACAAGGGCTTAGCGGAGGGGTTTGTTCCCCCCGAGCCGACTTACCGATTTGACCACAGTCACGCTTGGGGAGGTACGCCGCTATATTCTTTACCGAAGGCGATAATGGGGCTTGAAATCACAAAACCGGGAATGGGCGAAATTAAACTTTCTCCTTCCTTATTGGGGTTAAGTTCTGCAAAAGCTGAACTGCTAACCCCCCGGGGAAAGATCATTTGCCAAATGAATGAAGGTGAAAAACCTTGCATAAGCCATCCGAAAGAAGTGCAGGTTGTTTTAAGCCTTGATATCTGAATCCGTGCTACGAACCCAAAAATTCCCAAGTCGTAAGGCTTGGGAATTTTTTCACTTCATTGCATCTCATCGGCCGTCAGGCCTATGTTTTAATGATCTATTTGAATGGACTGGTCAATAAAGTTAGAAGCCCATTTTTTCATATCATCAACAGTATATCCATCATTTTGATTAACTTGTATCTCCTCGCTTGTGATATCGTCAGTCAGCCATCGTTTCGCAATGGAATAAACGGGAGAATCATGTATTTGAGCAAATATTTTATCACATTGTTCAATATATTTCAGCCTCTTTGTTTGACAAATTGCATTTAATGAAGGTTTGACAATCACATCAAACTGAATATCTTCATCATAATTCAAATAATAATCAAGCGGTTTATCATTTTCTTTTATATGAAAACTATAAATATCGTCATCATTTATAAAAATAAATGCGTCTTGCAATTCGTAGATGTTTATCCCATCAACATCGGTAATAAAAGAAAAAGTTTCGAAAGCATCGTCCGGATAACCGGTTGATCGCACATCTGTACTAAAACCGGTAATTCTTTTAGAAGGCAACAAACAAATATCATAGTCCAAATAAACATCATGCATAGTATTTCGGAAAGTAGCAGTAAGTTGTAAATGATCGCCACGAGAGGTTATAAAATCTTTCACTTGCGGGTCGTAATGCATCTTAAAATCATAGTGTGTAAAAAAAATTACATTTAACAAGGATAGTGCTATTACAAATATTGTTGAAATTACCAATATACGTGTGAATAAAAATATTCTGCGAAGCTTCATTGCCAGTCCTCCAC
This sequence comes from Eubacteriales bacterium, assembly GCA_045659565.1. Classification (GTDB taxonomy): domain Bacteria; phylum Bacillota; class Clostridia; order Oscillospirales; family QAKW01; genus QAKW01. The sequence continues at coordinate 5,936 of JAZOXD010000224.1, forward strand.
TTACAGATGCTCCTGTATCCCTTTCATGTTTATCATAGCACATTCACATCTCTTTGTAAAGAAAAAAAGCCGGCCACGCCAATAGGCGTAGCCGGCTTCCAGAAACCTTTCTTTTTTGATCGCAAGTTAAGAATTAATGTGGAAAAATCAACTTAAGACGAGGAACCGTCCCCTGTCTTTGTCGTCCCCTGTCTTTTTGTCTTTTGTCTTTTCGGGGAAAAATCAAATTGGCCACGACGAGCGTGGCTCGGGGTCAAGTTCCTTTCGTTTCCGGATTTGACAAATATTTACCTCTATTATATTATAATTAGTGTATTCAAGATATGGACAAACGCAAGAGAAATTTGGATATAATCATCATAAAAGAACGGAAAGGGCGCTTGTTTTCATTTTTTAAAACGAAAGGGGATTATCTTGATGAATATATTTTTTGTAAGTAACAGCACTTGTTATTATTTTACGGACGAGCTTTATGGTTTATTATCTGCTGCCGGGTATGAAGATGTGACCTTGGCGCTTGTTTACTACAGCGGGTGTTCCATTCAACGACATTATGAATGGATGAAAGAGTCTGCTTCAAATTATGAATTCCGTGTGATCGACAAAGAAGGGTTGCATATATCCGCCGATCGCAGCCTGATGGCTGCCTTGAGCGAGAAAAAGTGGGATGTAATCAGCTTCGACAATAATGCACGCACCTTTGGTTCCGGGGATATACAGACAGCCCTTGAACTCACAGAACCTTATTTTGGTGCATTATTCACCCAAATACAAGAAATGTTTCCGCAAGCGCGCTATCTCTGGCACCAGGTTTGGGCAAATGAAATTGGTTACAAAGCGTCCTTTGAAATAAAAACAAAAGAGCATCGCACCCGTATTTATCAGGCAAAACGGGGCTTGATGCATCATATGATGAAGGTCTACGGAATCGAAGGGGTTCCCACAGGCGATGCTTGGGAAAAGGTGCGGGATCTGCCGCTGTTTACAACGCCCTTGCCGGCTTTCCCCAAAGCAGAGCGTTTTACCCTTTGTTCGCGGATGCGCAAGGGCGAATTTAAGGATGACTTTTCCCACGATGGCGACATCGGCGGCGGGCAGTATCTGAATGCTTGCGTCTGGTTCGAGATCCTCACCGGGGAAAGCTGCCTTGGCAACCCCTTCCGGCCCCGATATGAATATAACGGAACGGATGTCAGCCTGACTGAAGAACAAATCCACGTTTTACAGAAGGCCGCACACGAGGCCGTGGCAGAGTTCAGAGCCTTACCCCGCAACAATTTGAACTAATTACCGGAATTTACGGGAGGTCAAATGGAGAACAAAAATCAAAGCAAAGAAAAGAACTATCGCGAGCTAATCCTCAATCATATCCGCAGCGAATGCTCTTCCGAAGAACTGAGCGCAGCCCTCGAGGATTATCACGAGTATGATATTGCCAGTATCCTTGATGAACTCACCCGCAGTGAAAGGGATCGACTTCTGAATGCCATCGGCTACAAGGCAGCGGCAGACATCGTGCCGTTTTTGGATGATGCCTCCGAATATCTTTCTGAAATCGAGCCGGATGCAGTGGCAGACATTATCGAAAATATGGATGCCGATGATGCACTTGAAGTGCTGGAAGACCTTGATAAAAATGTGCGCGAGGAAGTCTTCGAACTGATCGAAAACGATGAAGTTAAAGAAGATATCAAGATGCTGGGTTCCTACCCCGATAACGTTTTCGGCAACCGGATGAGCACGAACTATATTGCGATTGAACGGGGTTTAACCGTTAAAAAAGCAATGAAGGAACTGGTGTCGCTGGCGGCTGAAAATGACAATATTCATAAGATCTTCGTCACGGAGGAGGACGGCACATTTTACGGGGCCATCGACCTCAAAGACCTTATTGTTGCCAGAAGCACAGATGTTCTTAAGGATCTTATTTACACCACTTTTCCATATGTGCTTGATACCGAGGAAATCGACGAAAATATCGAGAGAGTGAGAGGGTATTCCGAGGTTCTTATCCCCGTTCTTACCGCCGGTGAGAAAAAACTCGTTGGCGTTATCACTTCAAGCAATATTGCCGAGCTTGTTGACGAAACGATCGGTGATGACTATGCAAAGCTTGCCGCATTAGGTTCCGAAGAGGAAGAAGGCGAGGGACTTTTCACCAGTTTGAAAAAGCGTATTCCCTGGCTGATCATTCTGCTCTTTTTGGGCCTTGCCGTTTCGGCGGTGGTGGATCTTTTTGAGGGAGTGATAGCGGAACTGCCGGTGATTGTTTCCTTCCAATCCTTGATCTTGGGAATGGCGGGGAATGTGGGAACCCAATCGCTTGCGGTAACCGTCCGATCCCTGGGTGCCGACACTACCTTAACATTCCGCGACAGAATCAAGATGATATTCAAAGAAACAAGAGTTTCGCTATTCAACGGACTGATCGTTGGTTTGATTTCTTTTACCATTGTGACAGGCTATCTGCTTTTTGGCGCTCACCCCATCTATTTTGCTCTGTCTGTGGCCGGTTGCGTGGGTTGCGCCATGTGTTTTGCCATGATGATTTCCGGCTTCACCGGTGCAACGATCCCCATCTCGTTACAGCATTTTGGAATAGACCCTGCAGTGGCATCCGGCCCGCTCATTACAACGGTCAACGATCTTGTTGCAGTAGTAAGCTATTATGGTCTGGCCTGGGCTTTGCTGCTCGGCTTTGGTATCTGAAAAAAGCACTTTCTTTTATTTTGTTTTTTTGCTTTCTGTGCGAGAGGGTATTACGATGAACCGTTATCAAAAAAGCTTAAATTTCTCGATTGGGGATACGGGATGTTTTCGGCATGGAGCCTTGCCAAGGGCGATTATGCCCTTCGGGCTATCAAGGTATTTTACGCAAAATAACACCTTGAAAATATCATCTTCATTATTGAAGCAAAAAGTGTTTTCTGTTGTTTTGTGTAATAAACGCCGTGTTTCGTTCCTTGTTCCTTGAAGGTGGGCACAGTATAATGATATCAAATTCTGAAAGGAGAATTGATATGATTACATCCAAAGACATTAAAGAAGCGGCTAAGCGAATGGGGGCCGACATTGTTGGCATCGGTTCCATTGACCGCTGGAGCACCGCCCCGATCCAAATGGATCCCAAGCAAATTATGCCCAGAGCCAAATCTGTGATCGCCTTGGGCTTCCGGGTTTTGCGGGGCTCCCTGAGAGGCGTTGAGGAAGGCACCTACTTTTCCAATTACTCCGCCATGGGCTACGGCGGCATTACCTATCTCTATATGCCGATGACGGAAGTCGGATCGTAGCCA
>JAZOXD010000225.1:0-2543 GCA_045659565.1 Eubacteriales bacterium
GCCAACCAGAATGCTTATGATACCCTGGACGCCTCCCTTACCGCAAATAAGACCCCTAAAGACGATTTTGATAAAAATGCCGAAACCTATGCAGAAAACATCGTAACCTCCCAGTTGGTGGCTTATGCCATTGCCAAGGCCGAAGGATATACCCCCACCGACGAGGATGTGAAAAAGGCCGCCGCCACCTATGCCACCCAGAATGGTTATCAGGATGCCGCCGCCTATATCAAGGCCGTTGGTGAAGAGGCTGCCAAGGATCAGGTGGTGTTGGATTACGCCATTGATCTGGTGGTTGCCAACAGCGTTCAAAAATAATGGAAACGATTTTGATCAGTGCCTGTCTGCTTGGCCTCCCCTGCCGATACGACGGGCAAAGCAAGCCCCACCCCAAGGCCTTGGAATTGGCGCAGTCTGAACGGTTGATACCCTATTGCCCGGAATGTATGGGCGGACTTGCCACCCCTCGACCTCCGGCTGAGATCCGGGGTCAGCGGGTGATCAATGCTCAGGGCACCGATGTAACCGAAGCCTATCGCAGAGGAGCAGAAGGCGCTTTGGAACTTTGCCGGTTACTGGGCTGCAAAAAAGCCGTTTTAAAAGCCAAAAGCCCTTCTTGCGGCCTTGGACTTATCTATAACGGACAGTTTGAAAAAGTGTTGATTGCGGGCAATGGTGTTACAGCTGAATTATTGCTTCAAAACGACATTTCTGTACTTACCGAGGAGGATTTGTAAATGAAATATTCCGTAGATTCCGCTTATCTTATCGACTGTTTTAAAAAGATTGTTTCTGCCCCCAGCCCCACGGGTTTTTACGTTCGCCTGGTACCCGTGCTGGAAGCCTTGGCGGCGGAATTAGGGTATAAGATTACCTATGACAACAAGCATACCGCCTATATCACCTTAGAAGGGCAGGATCCTTCCAAAACCGTATTGGTGGGGGCCCACGCCGATACCATCGGCTGCGTGGTGCGCCGCATCGATGGGGACGGCAAGATCCGCATCAATGCCCTGGGCGGGATCAACCATTGCAATGCTGAAAGTTCCACCGTGACCATCCACACCCGCAAGGGCAAGGATTACACAGGCCTTTTAACCTGTCAATCCCATTCCACCCACGTTTTCAGCGACGCCCGTTCTCTGGAACGGACCGATGAAACCATGATGATCGTTCTGGACGAGGACGTACACACCAAAGGGGAAGTGGAAGCCCTGGGCATCCGCCACGGGGATGTGGTCTCCCTGGATCCCCAAGTGGAATACACCCCCAACGGTTATCTGAAATCCCGTTTCATAGACGACAAAGGGGCTGTGGCCTGTTGCTTTACCGCCCTGAAATATCTGGCAGAAAATAATCTGAAGCCCCAATATAACACCATATTCGCCCTTCCTTTCTATGAGGAAGTGGGAGAAGGCGGTTCCTACGTGCCCCAAGGGGTTTCGGAATTCGTGGCCATCGATATCGGCTTGGTGGGGCCCGATTACGACGGGGATGAACACAAGGTGAGCATCTGCGCCAAGGACGGTACCGGCCCCTATGATTACGAACTCACCAACCGCCTGATCGCCTGCGCAGAAAAAGCGGAACTGGACTACGCGGTGGATATCTTCTACCGCTACAGCACCGATGCCCAGGCCGCCGTAAAGGGCGGCAACAACCTGCAAATCGCCTTGTTCGGTATGCCCGTTTATTGCAGCCACGGGCGGGAGCGCACCCATATCGACGGCCTGAACGCCACCACAAACCTGCTCCTGGCCTATCTGTTAGACTAAAAAGATAAAAAGGGGGACCTTTTGAAAAAGGTCCCCCTTTTCTGTTCCCGATTCAAAAAAAGAGGCAGAGAATTTCTCTGCCTCTTTCTTATTTGCGAAGAACAATTTCCCCTTGTTTTTTATAGATGGAGTTAGCGGGAACATGGCCCCGTACCATCGAAAGAGGATAGATCTGGGCATTTTTACCCACTACGGAGCCGGGATTTAAAACCGTTCCGCAGCCGATCTCGGCCCCATCCCCCAAGATGGCACCGAATTTTTTCAGCCCCGTTTCCAAGCGTTTTTCGCCGACATTCACCGTAACCAAGCTTTGGTTTCCTTTTACATTGGAGGTGATGGCGCCGGCACCCATATGGGCCTTATAGCCCAGAATGGAATCGCCCACATAATTATAGTGGGGAACCTGCACCCCATCGAAAAGAATCACATTTTTCAGTTCGGTGGAGTTGCCCACCACCGCCCCTTCGCCGATCAGAGCATTTTCACGGATGAAGGCGCAATGGCGGATTTCTGCATCCTTACCGATGATCACACCGGAGCCGATGAAGGCGCTGGGTGCAATTTTTGCCGTTTTATGGATCCAGACCGTATCTTCGGGATGATCGTATTCGGCAGGTTCCAGTTCGGGGCCCAGTGCCCGGATCATGGCGGCGATGCCGCCTAAAGCTTCCCAGGGATAAACCGTCCGGTCCCAAAAGGAGCGGGCGGCGGGATGGGAAAGATCAAACAGACCTGCTGTGTTCAGTTCTTTCTTTCCTTCTCCTCCGC
>JAZOXD010000226.1:0-1960 GCA_045659565.1 Eubacteriales bacterium
TCACACCATGGGCAAGCCCAAATACGAGGCCGCCGGCCGCCCCTATCCCCTGGAGGGGGTTGCCGCCGCCACGGAGGCCCAGGCCGCCGAGGCTTTGGCCATCATCGAAAAAGCAATGCGCGAGTGATTCCACTCGCGCATTTTTTTGCAACATAATGTTAAAACAGGACAATATTATTTCATTTACTTTTATTTGATCTTATTATAAAATAATGGCAACAACTGAAAGCGAGGGTTTTACCGATGGTTGAACATTTACTGCCCACCCCAAAGAAGGTGGAACTCAAAGAAGGCAAGATTGCCATTGCCTATACCGCCAAAAGCGACTATGCTCCATGGGATTCCTATGCCACCCTTTGCGAAAATGCTTTAAAAACCATGTATGATGATTTGGCCGATCCCGGCCCCGGCGCAGGGATCCGTTTGGTAAAGGACGAAAGCATTGCCCCCGGCCATTACGTGATCGACGTAGAGGAAGACCTTGCGGTGAAGGCTTCGGAGGAAGAAGGCCTTTGCTACGGCTTGGCCACCGCTTTGCAGATTCCCGAATATAAATATGAAAAATTCACCGCCGAGCGTTGCCATATCGAGGACTGGGGCGACAAACCTTATCGGGCGTTGATGCTGGATCTGGTTTCCTATTGGCACCCGTTACATACCGTTTTGCGGCTGATGGACGTTTGCTTTTTCCTGAAAGTGCCCTACGTGCATTTGCACCTTATTGATAACGAAGCCTGTCGGATGCCCTCCAAGGCCTTCCCCAAGCTGGCCAACCCCGGCTATTCCTACAGCGAAGAGGACATTGTGACCATGCGAGAATATGCCAAGGCCCGGGGACTGAAGCTGGTGCCTGAATTCGATATTCCCGGCCACGCCCGCCGCTTGGTGAACTCTTATCCCGACATTTTCGGCAATCAGTTGGATCCCAACGCCCAGGTAGAGGGCGTGAAGACCGAGGTGGGCTTTGCCGTTCGAACCAACGACGTGATCTGCCCCGGAAGTAAAAAATGCTTTGAGGGGATCAAAGCCCTCTTTAAAGAGGTTTGCGACCTGTTCCCCGAATCGGAATACATCCACATCGGCGGGGACGAAGCCTATATCCAGGTTTGGGATCATTGCCCCGTTTGCCGCAAGTATATGGAAGAAAACGGCATCGCTGACCGAGGCGAACTTTATTCCGAATACGTGGCCCGCATTTCGCAATACGTGATCGATTTGGGAAGAACCCCCATCGTATGGGAAGGGTTCCCCCGGAAGGGCGCCCATCGGATTCCCAAGAAGACCATTGTTTGCGCCTGGGAAACCCATTACAATATGCCCCAAGACCTGTTGGCCGATGGCTTTAAGATTATCAACGGCAGTTGGCAACCCCTTTACATCGTGGGCAACAACAAGCGTTGGACCCCTGAAAACATTATGGATTGGCATGTGCACAACTGGCAGCATTGGTGGGAACATTCCGTCGCCACCCTGAACCCCATCCACTTGGAGCCCACCGACGACGTGCTGGGGGCCCAAATTTCCCTTTGGGGCACCAGTTACGAACAAGAGATCAACGCCACCATGGAAAACCTGGGGGCTATGAGCGAACGCACCTGGAACGTGAAGCGGATGGTGGATTATCCCTTCCATCATAAGAGAACCAATACGGTTTTGAAGAAACTCAGCCGATTGATTATGGAACGTTAAACAAAAACGCACCTCATTGGGGTCTTGTCGATGATCTCTTTGAAACATCGGTTGAAATTCCGCAGGAAAAAAGGTTGGACCCCGACGGTTTTTAAACCGTCGGGGTCCTCTTTTTTTTTCTTTGGTTAAAAATTTTTTATTCCAGGAGTATTTTTGGCAATGGGGGCACTTCATATATCGGGTGCGGCCCATATGCATAGCCCAAAGCACACTTTGATAACCGGGCACATAGCGATGGCCGCATTTGGCGCATTGATAATAGCCCGCCACC